>NZ_JBEUTW010000249.1:0-4190 GCF_040492675.1 Bacillus sp. AP50 | reverse complement strand
GTATAAGAGACAGATCATAATATGGATTGTGTTAATTACAGAACTTATAAAACCTTCAAAAGAACAGAATGGACGAAAAATAGTAACTTTAGTAACTGCTGGTTCCGCATCAACACTTATTTTGACGGTTTCATTTATTCAAAATGTCCCGTTTTGGAATTGATAGTGATATAACTAACAAAAATATGTATAAATAAAAAGATTAGGATTTACTCCTAATCTTTTTATTTTTTGAGGTAACACCATATGCCCAGCAAGCTAAGGTCTTGAAATAGCCCCTAAACAAAATTTGAAATTTTTCTAGAGTTATTTATGTGAATTTAACTCGTTTTCAGGAACATATATGGTCCTTTTATAATTTGAAGTTCTTTTTAAGCTTCTTATATTTTCTATACGAACGCCTAACAATGTTTAACATAAAATACGGTATTTTAACCGGGAAAGGCAATTTATATATGAAAGGAAAATAAAAGGTGAAATATGCCTTTTCTAGATCTCTCCACTTACTATCTTCTTTTATTTTTAAGAAATCAGATACATCGACTACATATCCCCTTCCTTTTTCCATCATCACATTTTTCCCGTGAACATCACAAGGAGTTAACCCTTGTTCCCTCGCATACTCTAAAGCCTCATTAATATCAAGTATTACTTGCTTAGGAATTTTAATACCCTTATGAATAGCATCGTATAAGGTAATTTCTTTTAAACGTTTCAATACTATGAAATTTTCCCCTTTATATATAAGCTTTGAATAAGAAGGATGATCTCCAATTCTTCGGTATACTTCTGACTCTTTTTCAATTCCTTCTCCTTCTCGCACGTAAACTTTCACTACCCAATCTTTGTATTCTTTGTGCATGAATACTGCGGCATAATTACCTGTTCCTAAACACTTCCAAAGTCTAGGAATATCTTTAACTACTACAGGCTCGAATTCATCCTCACTTCTTATACTTACCTCTTTTAATAATTCGTCATTTATCAATCCCACAAAACTATTTATACTCATCATTCCCACTCCGGTTTTGCTAAAAGGGGGCCCACCCACATTTTAACGAAAATATACACTAAGCGAATTTTAGCATAAAACGAGTCATCTTTCTTCCTAAAATAAAAAGCTGACTCGTTTTATTTGAACTGTTGAATACTTAATATTTATTTCGTTATTCATAGCCAAAAACCGTACGATATAAAAATATTTCTAACTATTTTCATTTTTTCAGAGGCAACTGTATAGGGCTTTTCTTCGTGCAAGTTCTCTTCGTTCATTACCCATGCCAAATCTATAAAATATTGTTTAGAAGTGTAGCAAGGGTTTGTTAATGGTTCAATTCTTCTTCCACAACTATTTTTGTTAGCAAAAACTTTTATTGTTTTAATAGTCTTTTGTTTAATTCCCACAATGCTGTTTTGTTGCTATCCCATTTCAAAAGCGTTACTGCTTCCTCAAAGCATAACCATTTATAATTAAAGTGTTCTTTAGATAATGATATGTTTTTTGTAGGGACTTTAACTCCAAAAGAAAATTCTTTTATTACATAAACCTCTTCTCTCCAAAGGAATCCTCTAACTACATCCTCTACTGGTAGTGAAGACACAGAATCTAATTGTATATATGGACATTCTCTTGTAATACCAGCCTCTTCAAACGCTTCCCGTTTTGCTGATTCAATAGGAATCTCACCGTCTTCTCCGCCACCAGCTATTCCTTGCCAATAACCATAATCACTTCGGTTGAAAATAGCATATTGAATGGAATCGGCAGTTTTTATATAAGGAAATATCAATACTTGATATGGCGCTCTCATTGCTTAAGCTCCTCCCGAAAATAAGTTTTAAATAAATATAAATAAAGAGCCGACATCACAATTCTACATTAATGCAGGTTTATAATGTCGGCCCTCTATTTTTAAAGAATTTTATTTTTCATAAACAGGCTTACTCTTAACAGAGGAAAAACTGCTTATTCCCTGTCGAATGTGTTTAGCATGGTTTTTCCTAAATGTTAGCAGTACCCTATATTATTCAATTGCGCCAGCAACATCATAATCATTTAAATCTAACTCAATTGGTTGTCCCAGCGCTAATTTAGCAAGTTCCGCTCCTAAGTATGGACCAGCTGTTAAACCCGAAGCCCCTAATCCATTCGCAACGAGAATTCCTTCAAAGTTAGGTAGTGGTCCGATAACAGGTAAGAATCCTGGTGTGAATGGTCTGAATCCAACTCTCGTTTCAAGCACTGTAGCATTTTCTAATCCAGGTGCAACTGCTAATGCCTTATGGAATACTTCATGTAAACCACCTGCTGTTACACGATGATCGAAACCAGTATCATTCTCATGTGTTGCACCAATTACGACATGCCCATTGTCAAACGTTAAAATATATTGATCGTTCGGTGGCATAACAACTGGCATATTTTCTGTTGCTGTATTCTCGATTTGCAGATGAACAATTTGTCCTTTTTGGAATGTAACTAAGAAATTAATTCCTAATGGATTCAAGATTTCATTCGCCCATGCGCCTGCAGTTACAATAACCTTTTCCGCTAAGATTGTTTCATCGTTTACTGTAACTCCCGTAATATGATTTCCTTCACGGACTAATATGGCATCGCCTTTTATTAAAGTTGCACCATGTTTTTTCGCAGCACTTATTAATGCATTGCGTAATAATCTTCCATTTACTCGTGCAGCACCACTAATATGAACAGAACTATATTCGTCTGATAATGCTGGGAATAATTTTTTTGTTTCTTCAGCTGATAAGCGAGTGATTTCACCAATCTCTGGGGCATCTTCACGTCGTTTATAAGCTCGCTCTTCCATTTGATCTAACTTTTTCTCGTCAGTATGTAAACTAATTGCACCTACACGATTATATCCTGTGTCAGTTTCACCGTCTTCTTCTAATTGCTGAATTAACGAAGAATAGTAACGTGCACCGCCTTTAACAATTTTATACCATGCTTTATTACGACGCTGCGATAGCCATGGACATACAATACCTGCTCCTGCATCAGTTGCTTGTCCTAATTGTTGGCGATCCACGATAGTAACATTCGCACCTGCCTTAGCAAGATGATAAGCAGTAGACGCTCCTAAAATTCCAGATCCAACTACAATATACGATTTCATTTCAAACACCTTTTCTCTTTTACTAATTATATAAATATAAGAACATTCCTTAGTATAATGGAAGGAATGCTTTTTTCAATGTACTCATCACAATTAATTGTTGCAGCATTGTGACTTTCTTAATCATTATTTTTTCTTCTTACGGAATAATTCAATTGTTTTATAGCCTTGTGAAAGGATCTCTATCATTTTCTCTAGACGTTTTTTACGTGTTTTTTCTTGTTTTACAGAAAAAAGATTACGTGCCCAATCTTTCTGATATCCAGGCGTTAAACTTTGATAAAACTTAAGTTCATTCGGATGATTAGCTAATAATGCTTCAACATCTTTAATTCGATCTGCATAATCGGCAACACATTGACTCATAGCAGATGTTTTCGTTGTTTTTTTCTTCTCGCGTTTTAAACCTACAACAGTAAAGACTTCATCCATACTTACCATTCGTGCAAATTTAATGTCGCTTTCTCCCACATAACCATCTTCTCCAACGTTTAATGCCGGAAACATCTCATCACGGTGAATAAACGTACTATAACGAGCATTACCTTTTTTCGGATATGCGAAGAATACGTAACCTTTTTCAATTAGTAATTCTTCATTACTAATAATAAAATTCGTTTGTTTCACCATTTCATCAAGCGTTTCTACAAATATAAAGATAGCATCGTGTTCTTTTGAGAATGCAGTTTCTTTACCTGTAAAAATGTCATAATCACTTGGTTCGTTAATAACGACCATATTTGTATACTTATTAAGTTTCAATTTATCAATAACTGACATAATAATCTTCCTTTACATTCAAAATTCATTGTACATACTTTTTCGTACTGTTCTAGTGTATTATATGTATTAAGAAAATCAAACTTTAAATCGTATTATTCTGCTGCAAAAGAACATAATTCTTTACTAGATGGGGTGGTTTTATGCCATATGTAATTCGAGATGAAGGGCTAGTTTTACAAGGGGATGATGGAAAAGAACCAATTTTTCATACATATGAAGAAGCTGAGAAAACATTAAAAACACTAACTATACCGCAGTTTCCGAAAC
>NZ_JBEUTW010000248.1:0-10870 GCF_040492675.1 Bacillus sp. AP50 | reverse complement strand
GTGTATAAGAGACAGGCTGTAATAATTGTCACTTCTTGTCACAATGTGTATGAAAAATATGTTGAAAAATATAATAAAAAGGCTGTCTAGAATGATCTAGCAGCCTTTTTATTATAATTTTTTATGTTCATTTTTATTCGTAACACCGAGATGTTTTTGAAGGGTAGTTGAAATAGTATCGACGCTTTTTTCATTTGGCACGTAATAATAAATACCACCTATATATTTATCTGTACCTTCTACTTGCATTTTTTCCATCTTTAAATTTGAATCCATTGAATTTTTTGTAATTGTCATCATATCATCAAAAGTTAAATTGGTTTTTAAGTCTTTATCGACAGCGTCTAGTAGGCCACCGATTTTATTAATGGAATTAAGAGATAGTGCCTTTTCAGCAATGGCCTCTAATACAAGCTGTTGTCGTTGGCCACGCATATAATCACTATCGATGTGACGAGTTCTAGCTAGTGCCAGTGCCTCTTCTCCATTTAAATGTTGACGTCCTTTTTTTAGATGAATTGCATCTGCTTCATCTTTACTATTTTGCTCTGTGAATTCAACTGGAACGTCCACAGTAATGCCACCAAGAGAATCAACAATTTTAATAAAGGATTTAAAATTGAATTTTACATAATAATCAACTGGAACATCTAAAAAGTTCTCTACCGTATCAATTGTGCTGTCTACACCACCGAATACGTGCGCATGTGTGATTTTATCGTATTTATCACGTGATTTAATGTAGACGCGTGAGTCACGTGGAATGCTTACAAGTTTAACGGATTTATCGTTTTTATTAATTGTTGCAAGTAATAACGCATCTGTTCGAGTTGCTTTTCCATAACCTTTTTCCCTAATATCACTTTCATCAACACCCATAATTAGTACGGAAATATTGTCGGTCATAGGTTTAACAGCTTTTTCACGTTTACTGGACTTATCTCCTCGACCTAGTTCAGCATAAGCATTATTTAAGACGGACTTTGCTTTACTGTATATATGGAAGGAGTAGCCTCCTGCTCCAAGTGCTACAATTAGTAATGGAATAAGAAGGAACCAAAGTAGGCGTTTTTTCTTTGAGCGTCCTTTGTTGGCTCGCGTATTGTTGTTCGTGTCGGATTTCATCATTTTTTCTCCTTTAAAACTATCAAAGTGTATACATTTAGAAGTGTATTCAAACACATAAAAAATATTTTACGCTAAATAAAAGCGATTGTACATGTATAAAAAATAGATGTCTTGATTATTTATCCGGTATTAACGAGCAGTAAAACTCCCACCTCAAAGTCCAGTGAATACAATGAAGTTAGGTGGGAGATAACTGCCCGTAAATACCCGATTGGTGAAGGCTAATAATCAGAGTGGGGATAGCCCCACTCTGATTAAAGTTTCACTTTATAAGACACCTATTCGTTATTGTATACAAAAGATAGGGATAAGAAAATGATAAAATTTTACCTAATTACAACATAATGCTTACGATAATTGCAGATAAAATACTAACGAGAGTAGCTCCATATAGTAATTTAAGGCCAAACCTCGCAACAACGTTTCCTTGTTCTTCGTTTAGTCCTTTTACCGCACCTGAAATAATACCAATGGAAGAAAAATTGGCAAAAGATACAAGGAAAACGGAAATAATACCAACTGTACGGGGAGAAAGGCTATTAGAAATTTTACTAAGGTCCATCATTGCGACAAATTCATTCGTTACAAGCTTCGTTGCCATAATGCTGCCAGCTGCTACAATTTCAGAGCTTGGTACACCGATAAGGAATGCGATAGGTGCAAATACGTAGCCAATTAATTGTTGGAACGTAATACCGAATATAATGAGGAACAAGTCATTAATACAACTAATTAATGCGACAAATCCGATGAGCATAGCGCCGACAACAATGGCTACACGAAAACCATCAAGAATGTATTCTCCAAGCATTTCAAAAAAGCTTTGTTTTTCACCTTTGATTTCTAAAATATCTTCGTCATCTTTAACGTCGTAAGGGTTAATGATGAGTACGATAATAAAACCGCTAAATAAATTGAGAACGAGTGCAGTTACTACATACTTAGGTTCAATCATTGTCATATAGGCACCTACGATAGACATAGATACGGTTGACATAGCGGAGGCACAAAGTGTATAAAGACGGTGTTTTGGAATTTGAGCTAATTGCTTTTTCACTGTAATAAAAACTTCTGATTGGCCGACAATGGCAGAAGCGATAGCGTTGTAAGATTCTAATTTCCCAAGACCATTTATTTTACTAAGAAAGTACCCGATCCAACGAATGAAAAATGGTAGTATTTTGAAATGTTGTAATATACCAATTAAAACAGAAATAAAGACGATTGGTAATAATACAGTAAGGAAAAATGGCATTTCACCTTTATTTGCAAGACCACCAAATACGAAATTTATTCCATTAGCAGCATACTCGAGTAGCTTTGTAAACAAACTGGAAATGATTCTAATAAGTATGAGGCCGATTTCTGTATTTAATAGTAAATAGGTTAAAATTAACTGTATAATAAGCATGATAAAAATTGGTTTAAATTTAATATGCTTCTTATTATTGCTAGCGATATAAGCGAGCAAGAAAACAACAATTAATCCGACGAAAAAAGTAATGAATTTCATGGTAAGCCCCCTAAAAGAGATATTCTGCTATATATGTTTTTCATTTCAAGGGAGAATATGCATCTTTGGTAAAGAAAGGAATAGATAGAGTATGAATATATGTAGAGTGCATCACGTTGCGATTATTTGTTCGAATTATGAGACGTCAAAGTATTTTTATACTAGAATATTAGGTTTTAAAGAAATGAATGAAGTATATAGAAAGGAACGAGATTCTTATAAATTAGATTTATGTGTAGGAGAAGAGTATCAAATCGAATTATTTTCATTTCCAAATCCGCCTGAGCGCAAAAGTTTTCCAGAAGCAGCCGGTCTTAGACATTTAGCATTTGCTGTTACAAATATAGAAGAAGCTGTGAAGCATTTAAATCAATGTGGTGTTGAGACCGAACCGATCCGTATTGATGAAATAACGGGGAAGAAATTCGTCTTTTTCCAAGACCCTGATGGTTTACCTTTAGAATTGTATGAGGTTTGAAAATTGGTGGATTTTATATAGAGTTGCTTTCCAATAATTGAAGAAACTAAAGTGAAACTTCTTTTTAAAAGGAGGTGTAACTTTAGCTAAGAAAGCTAAAGAGCATATGTGGATATTTTAAAATTATTGATGGTAGTCATTCTTATTGGGTTAACAGCATTTTTTGTGGCTGTTGAATTTGCAATTATTAAGGTACGTAGCAGTCGTATTGATCAACTCGTTAGCGAAAAAAGACGAGGTGCACTGGCCGCTAAAAAGGTAACTACAAATTTAGATGAATATTTATCGGCCTGTCAGCTAGGTATTACAATTACTGCTTTAGGGCTCGGGTGGTTAGGGGAACCAACCATTAAACATTTACTCGAGCCGTTGTTTTTAAAATTGCAATTCTCACCTACAATTTCCAGTACAGTTTCATTTATTATTGCCTTTGCAGTAATTACATTTTTACATGTTGTCATTGGGGAACTTGCTCCAAAGACATTTGCTATACAAAAAGCAGAACAAGTTAGCTTATTGTTATCGAAACCACTTATTTATTTTTACCGAGTTATGTATCCGTTTATTTGGGCTTTGAATGGTTCAGCGAGGGTTGTAACTGGTTTATTCGGATTACATCCAGCTTCTGAACATGAAGTAGCTCATTCAGAAGAAGAATTAAGGTTAATCTTATCTGAGAGCTATGAGAGCGGAGAGATTAACCAAAGGGAATTTAAATATGTAAATAATATTTTTGAATTTGATAATAGAGTAGCGAAAGAAATTATGGTACCTCGTACGGAAGTTGTAGGCTTATATGAGGACGAACCATTTGAAACACATATTAAAGTAATCGCGCAAGAAAAGTACACGAGATATCCTGTATTTGGTGAAGATAAAGATGAAATTATTGGGATGGTTAATGTAAAAGATTTATTTATTCGTTATATGGATGGTAATCGGGACGAGGAGTGCTCGATTATGCCATATACAAGGCCAGTTATTGAAGTGCTAGAAAATATTCCAATTCATGATTTACTATTACAAATGCAAAGAAAACACATTCCATTAGCTGTATTGTATGATGAATATGGTGGTACAGCAGGGATTGTTACACTAGAAGATATTTTAGAAGAAATTGTTGGAGAAATTCGAGATGAATACGATGAAGATGAGAATCCACCTATAGAGCATGTAAGTGAAGGCTATAAAATCGTAGAGGGAAAAGTGCTTATTAGTGAAGTAAATGATTTGCTTGGCATACATTTAATTGCTGATGATGTAGATACAATTGGTGGCTGGATTATGGTACAAAAACAAATCGTTGCTGAAGGAGATATTATTGAGAAACACGGTTTTTATTTTAAAGTCCTTGAAAAGGATATGCATCAAATTAAACGAGTGGAAATAAGGAAAGTAGGAGAATGATTTTCTATAAACTTTAATAAAAAGGATATACAGAAAAATAAATGTTTGCGCTTTCAAAAAAGGTACTATATAGTGAAGGTGGATACTGAAAAATTCTTCTGAATGATACTCGTGTTTTTAGAGGGCGGATTTTTTGGATAAGGATTTAGAATGAAAAAGTATAGGTGATAAAAATGATAGCAACGAAGGATATACGTATAGAAAAAGATTTTTTAGGTGAAAAAGAAGTACCAAGTGCAGCTTATTATGGTGTACAAACATTACGTGCTGTAGAAAACTTCCCAATTACAGGATATCGCATTCATCCATCACTCATTACAGCAATGGCAATTGTGAAAAAAGCGGCGGCACTTGCGAATATAGATACTGGTTACTTAGCTAAAGACATTGGACATGAAATTGCAGAAGCAGCGCAAGAAATTGTTGATGGAAAGTTTCATGATCAATTTATCGTGGACCCTATTCAAGGCGGAGCCGGAACTTCTATTAATATGAATACAAATGAAGTAATTGCGAATAGAGCGTTAGAACGTATGGGATATGAAAAAGGTGCGTATGCGAAAATTAGCCCAAACACTCATGTGAACATGGCCCAATCAACGAACGATGCGTTTCCAACAGGGATTCATATTGCAACTCTTATGATGTTAGAAAAGCTTCTTATTACAATGGAAGAACTTCATTCTGCTTTTCGTAAAAAAGCAAAAGAGTTTGATCACGTTATTAAAATGGGACGCACACATTTACAAGATGCAGTTCCAATTCGCCTTGGACAAGAATTTGAAGCGTATAGCCGAGTGCTTGCGCGCGATATAAAAAGAATTAAACAGTCTCGTCAACATTTATATGAAGTGAATATGGGGGCGACAGCTGTTGGTACAGGATTAAATGCAAATCCTACGTATATTGAACAGGTGGTAAAACATTTAAGAACGTTTAGTGGGTTCCCACTTGTTGGTGCAGAGCATTTAGTTGATGCAACGCAAAATACAGATGCATACACAGAAGTATCTGCAGCACTTAAAGTATGTATGATGAACATGTCTAAAATTGCAAACGATCTTCGTATTATGGCGTCTGGGCCACGTGTTGGGTTGGCTGAAATTCAATTGCCAGCACGTCAGCCAGGTTCATCAATTATGCCAGGTAAAGTAAATCCAGTTATGGCAGAAGTGATTAACCAAGTCGCATTCCAAGTAATCGGAAATGATCATACAATTTGCTTAGCATCAGAAGCAGGACAATTAGAGTTAAACGTAATGGAGCCTGTGCTTGTATTTAATTTAATTCAATCTATAAGTATTATGAATAATGGATTCCGTGTATTCCGTGAATATTGTATTGAAGGAATTACAGCAAATGAAGAATTGCTGAAGCAATATGTTGAGCAAAGTGTTGGAATTATTACAGCAGTTAATCCTCATATTGGTTATGAAGCAGCATCTCGTATTGCACGTGAAGCAATTGAAACAGGAAAATCTGTTAGGGAGTTATGTTTAGAGCATGGTGTACTGACAGAAGAGGAATTGGATATTATTTTAGATCCATTCGAAATGACTCACCCTGAAATTGCTGGAGCTTCTTTATTAAAAAATAAAGAAATGTAATGTAAAAAACACCGATCCATTTGGATCGGTGTTTTATTTTTAAAAGATATTAAATACAGCGTTTAATTGAAGTAAGCTAATAACAGCTAAGAAGATTAAACTGTATTTCATTGCTGTTTTAAATAGAGCAGATTCTTTACCAACTAGTCCAACTGCGGCACAAGCAACTGCTACAGATTGTGGTGAAACCATTTTTGCCATTGTACCACCTACTACGTTTAAGGCAACGAGTGTAGAAGGGACGATGTTTAACTGGTCTGCTGTTACTGCTTGAAGTGGTGCGAATAAAGAACCACTTGAAACTACTGAACCTGTAATGAATACGCCAATCCATCCTAAGATTGGAGAAAGAATTGGGAATGCATTACCAGTAGAAGAGAATGCAAGTCCAAGTGTAGATGACATACCAGAGTAGTTCTCTACGTAAGCTAACGCGATAACGCTACAAATTGTATATACTGGAGCTTTTAATTCTTTCATTGTTTCAATCATTAATTCTTTAACCATTTTACCTTTTACGCGGTAAACGATAAGTGAAACGATAATTGCTAGTACAATCGCAGTAGTTGTAGAAGAGAATACATCAAATTTGAAAACAGCTGCGAAAGGTGTATCAGCTTTTGTAATTGGTGTAGTTTTCATAACAGCATTATGAAGACCAGGGAACTGAATGTTAAATACTAAGTTTGCTAACGCACCATCTGGAGCAAATAAAGCTTTAATCGGTTTTAAGTTAAAGATTGTTACAAATGCAGTTAAGAATACGAATGGAGACCAAGCATATAAAATTTGATTGAATGTATGTGATACTTTAGGTTCTTGTTTTTCTTCTTTAGTAGAAGATTTTGGTTGCCAAACACGTAAGAATAATGCAAGAGAGATCATACTTACAACGGCTGCGAAAATATTAGTAAGTTCTGCGCCTAAGAAGTAAGTTACAGCGAATTGAGTAATAGCGAAAGAAACACCACTTACAAGAATACCTTGCCAAGTTTCTTTAATACCTTTAATTCCATCGACCATTGAAACAAGTAAGAAAGGTAAGATAACACTAATGAAAGGTAAAATAAGAACAGTTTGACGACCAATAGTTAATGCGTCAAGTTGAGTTAATTGTGCTGGTACTGTAACTGGAATACCCATAGCACCCATAGCACCACCAGCAATATTAGCTACTAAACAAATACCTGCTGCTTTTAATGGATTAAAGCCCATACCCACAAGTAGTGCAGCTGTAATAGCAACTGGAACCCCTAGACCAGCTGCGCCTTCTAAGAAAGCACCGAAAGAATAAGCGATTAATAATACTTGTAAACGTTGATCATTTGTAATGCTTGAAATACTATCGCGAATAATATTGAATTGCTCTGTTTTAACAGTTAATTTGTAAAGGAAAATTGCAGCGATAACGATAGTACAAATTGGATAAAATCCAGATAAAACACCGAATCCGGCAGATGCTACAGCTACTGTTGCTGGCATTTTATAAACAAATATTGCAAGGATAATAGCGACAATCACACTATAAAGACCAGCCATGTAACTTTTCATTTTGAATCCCATTAAACAAATGATGAAACAAAAGATTGGAAGTGCTGCGATTAGTGCAGATAACCAAATATTGTTTAATGGGTCATAAATTTGTGTCCAAGTACTCATAATAATGACAACTCCTATCTATTATATGTGAAGAAATTCACATTATTTGTGAAACTATTCACAATCGACTTACATGCTTAGTATATTCTCCTTCAACACTATTGTCAACGTAAAAAAGTATAATTATTCCATAATAGTGTTAAAAGAAAAGCTTTGTTCATAAAGTAGACAAAAAACACACTCAAATGAATTTAAGTGTGCTGTATAAACTATGTGCATATTATTTTGCTTATTCAGATGGCATGTTCCTTATAGGCGTATATTAGATGAAGTCTTTTATATTAAGTATAAAGTTTGATATATGCAATTATCTGTCCTGTTTGATCTAGTGGGGGGAACGGTGAGTGGATTTAATAGGAAGTTTTGCACAACAATCCAACCGCTTGCAATACGAATAAAAAATAAGAAACAAATTTTTAATATCACATCATCTCTTTTTACTGAAAATTCCTTTTAGCGTAACAAAGAGGTTAATTATAGTTCAACTACATTACGATAGGTTATCAATTATAGACGGTATTTTACAATACCGTTACTGTGCATTTCAATGAGGTGAAAATATAACAAAAAGCCTGATAAAACAACGTTTGCAAGCAAAGTATTCGTAGGCCATTATTTTGCTTTTTCGTTATATCATATAGTATAATATTCAAAATCAGCAAGGATTTTTTCCTGAATTTTTGCTGATAAAGATGGAAAATTTTTTCGGCTTTATAGGTTGATAAAGTTATGTCGTAACAGGAAATATAAGAACAGATATATAAATAAATAAAAAGAACATAAAAACGCAAATAAAAACGAAAATGAGGGGAACTTTATGAGCCAAAATCAATTCGAATGTCGTATTTCAGAAGAAGATGTACAAATGTTAAGAGCGTTAGCTCACCCACTTCGTCTACGTCTAGTAATGGAACTTATGCAAAGAGGAACATGTAATGTAACACAGCTACAGGAAGTATTAGAAATTCCACAATCAACTGTTTCACAACATTTAACGAAGTTAAAGCAAAATAAAGTAGTACGCTTTGAAAGACGAGGATTAGAAGTGTATTATCAAATCCATAATGATAAAGTAAGTGCGGTAGTAAAAACATTATTTTCTTAAAATTTGAATATTATGGAAAAAGACGTGTAGAATATACGTCTTTTTTTATTTGTCAGAAAGGTAGCGAGAGAGTAAATATTAGCATGTGAGGAAGAAATGACTATCAATCAACATGCTGCCTTACGGAATATATTCTAAAAGGAAAAGAAAAAATAGAAAGGAGTGTAGTAAGCAAAAGGAGGGATAGTAGTATGGATGTAAAACGTGTGAAGCAAATTTTATCTTCTTCAAGTAGAATTGACGTTACATATGAGGGCGTACCAGTATGGATTGAGAGCTGTGATGAGCAGAAGGGGAGTGCTCAAGTGTATGATGTATCTAATCCTGGTGAGAGCGTTCATGTGGACGTGACAGCTTTAGAGGAGAAGTAATAAAAAAGACGCTTCTAATTTTAGAAGCGTCTTTTTGTGTGTTATTCCATCATACTCGCAACTTTTTTAGAGAAGAGAAGGAGTACAAGTCCTAAGACGATAACGATAATACCGATACTTGCAAATACTTCAAGGTATCCTAATGATTGTGTAAAGGAAGCAAGTTTACCTGCTAACCAGTTAGCCATACCCGTACCAGCTAACCATACACCCATTAATAATGATGCTAATTTTACAGGAGCGATTGCACTTACCATTGATAGACCGATTGGTGATAAGAATAACTCACCAATTGTATGGAAGAGATAAGTGATAACGATGAATAATAAATTCGCTTTTACAGTTATATCTGCTTCACTACTTCCAGTTTTTAGAACTGCTAATGTTAAAACAAGATAACCTATACCTAGTAAAATCATACCAAATGCCATTTTTGTTGGCACGTTTAAATCACCGCGTTTTGTTTTAGAAAGTTTTAACCATAGCATAGATACAAATGGTGCAAGTAGTACGATGAATGCTGGATTAACGGATTGGAACCAAGATGTTGGAACTTCCCAACCGAAAATTGTACGATCTACAAATTTATTTGTATAAAGTGTTAAAGAACTACCAGCTTGTTCAAATCCTGCCCAGAAGAATACTACGAAACAAGTTAAAATTACAATTGCCCAAGTACGATTTTTCTCTTGTTTTGTTAAAGGTTTCTTTTCGATTACAGGTTGATCTTTTGATTTTTTACCAACAACTGTTGTTCCTGCTTTACCAAGATAACGAGGAGCTAATAAGTTGAAAACAATTTGTCCAATAATCATACCGATACAAGCTGCTAAGAATCCGTATTTATATCCCATTACAATAACGCCATTAGCGCTTGTTTTAAAGAAATCTTCTGCTAAAAATCCACAAATAAGTGGAGCAAAGAAAGCACCTACGTTAATACCCATATAGAAGATAGTAAATGCACTGTCACGACGTGAATCATTTTCGCCATACAATTCACCTAACAGTGTAGAAATATTTGGTTTGAAGAATCCATTACCAATAACTAATAGTATTAATCCAAGGAATAGTCCTGTTTTTGTATTCATTGAGAATAGTACAAAATTGCCGATTGCCATAATGATTCCGCCGAGAGTAATGGCATGACGTCTTGTGATATAATGATCCGTTAGCCATCCGCCTATAATTGGCATGAAATATACTGCCGCTGTAAAAGTACCATATAATTGCACTGCGACTGCCTTATCAAATCCTAACCCGCCACTAACAGCAGCAGTTGTTAAATAAAGAACTAAAAGGCCGCGCATTCCATAATAACTAAATCTTTCCCACATTTCTGTTAAGAACAACAAGTACAACCCTGGTGGATGTTTTTTTGGTGATTGTTGCTCTCCAGCTTTGTCTAATTTTAAAGCTGCATCCATTTTTGTTTCCCCCTAATCCTGTATAACGGATATTTATGTAATCATTTTAATTTACAAAATATTTAGAAGTCAATAGAATTATATGGAAATAGAAAGAAAATTTCTAAAAAAGTTCTATTTTTCTTCGACCGTTACTGTATTTTGCCCTGAAAACGAGATGATAAGCGTTTTCAAA
>NZ_JBEUTW010000247.1:0-3357 GCF_040492675.1 Bacillus sp. AP50 | reverse complement strand
CTCCATTAACGACATAAAAAGTTCATTAGAAACTATAAATGACTCCTTATTAAATGATGATTCATTCGAATTAAATACGTTATACAAAAATTATCTTGCTCTTACTGAAAGCAATGTCGAAAGCTTTAAACAAGACGTAAATAACCGTGTTACAGAAGTAAATGAGATTTCTTCCTTAGAAGATACAAAGCTAGAAAAATTTCTACTACTAACATCCTTCGTCACTATGAGTAATATGTATAGACGTTTAGCGGAGCAACTAGTGGATGATTTAAAAGAATCATAAATAAAAAACTATCCACCTATTAAAGTGGATAGTTTTTTATTTACTTAATTGCTTCATGAACTTTTAGTTGTTTCCCTTTAATCGTTGTAGTCTTCATGACTTTCAAGACAAGTGGTCCTTTTCCATTTAATATTTCAACGTAAGAAACATTATCTTGTATCGTAATAATACCTATATCTTCTGCTGTAACACCTTTAATTTTAGCAATTGTACCGACGAAATCTACCGCCCTAATTTTCTTTTTCTTCCCGCCATTAAAGTACAGCTTCATAATGCCTTTGTTGATATCTGCATTTTTATCTTTCTTTATAATTGGTTTAGCATGTATCTTTTCTTCAAATGCAGCTTCCTCTTTCATAACTTCTTCTTTTGAAGGTCCAATTGCCTTTGGAATTTCAAATCCAATATACTCCTCAATCTCTTCTAAAAATCTATTTTCATATGGTGTTATAAATGTAATAGCTTTTCCACTATTTCCAGCTCGTCCCGTTCTTCCAGTACGATGTACGTAGCTTTCTTTTTCAAGTGGAATATCATAATTAATAACATGTGTAATATTATCAATATCAATTCCTCTCGCAGCTACATCTGTTGCTACTAAATAACGGAATTTTCCTTTTCTAAAATCATCCATGACTTCAAAACGATCTTCTTGTACCATACCACCATGTATTTTGTCACAAGGATAGTTAGCTCGTTTTAATTGTCTATATACATGATCTACATTTTCTTGTGTACGACAGAAAATAATACAGCTATCAGGATTCTCAATCGTTGTTACATCTTTAAGTAGTGAAAGCTTCTCGTCTTCTATCACCTCAAAAAGAGTATGTTCAATTTTATCCGTCGTAATCCCAGCTGCTTTAATTTCAATATGAATTGGTGAATTCATATATGTACGAGACAATTTCTCAACATCTTCTGGAAGTGTTGCTGAAAATAACATCGTCATTCTTTTTGTAGGTAATTCATCAATAATTGCCTCTACTTGATCGATAAAGCCCATATTTAGCATCTCATCTGCTTCATCAATAACTAAATACTTCAAACACTCTAAAGAAAGGGTACCCTTCTCAATATGATCCAACACACGACCAGGAGTACCAACTACAATATGTGTCTTTTGCTTTAATTCTAATTTTTGACGTGCAAATGGAGATTTCCCATAAACTGCCGCAGCCTTAATCCTTTTGAATCGACCTATATTTGTAATATCTTCTTTTACCTGTACCGCAAGCTCTCTCGTTGGTGTTAAAACTAATGCTTGTGGTTTATTCTCTTCCCACTCCACCATTTCACAAAGTGGAATACCAAATGAAGCTGTTTTTCCACTTCCAGTCTGGGACTTCACAACAAGATCCTTCTTTTCTAATGCAACTGGAATAACCTCACCTTGTACTTCTGTTGGATGATTATATCCTAACCCAGTAAGTGCCCTTACGATTTCCGTACTTAGTTTATAATCAGAAAAACTTTTTTTACTCATATATTAACCTCATTTTATTTTGTATTATTTTCTTTTTTATCTTTTGTATACATTACTATCACCCTACTTATTATACTTGAAACCTCACATAAAAAGGTGGATCATGCCAGATTCATCTTTTTATATAGAAATAAACCTTATCATTTCATATAATGTTCAACTACTTGATAACATCTTTTGCTCGTATTGTTAGCATTAACCTTTTCATAGTATCCTACATCCACTCAAAAAAGATAAAAAGAATACATACAACCTTGTATAATTATCTTAATTTTTCAACCCTTCTCATAAACGAACAATACAAATGAAAAAACGTTTTAAATTCGTTTTTAACGTTCTTTTTCAGATATAAAATCTACTTTTTCAAAAAACGTTAAGAAATCCTTTGACTTCTTAATAAAAATAATGTAAATTATCCTATGGACGAACATTTTTGATTAATAAAAATAAAATATTCGTATTTTAGGGGTGTAAATGATGGAAAACGTATTCGACTATGAAGATATTCAATTAATTCCTGCAAAATGTATTGTAAATAGCCGCTCTGAATGTGATACAACTGTCACTTTAGGAAAACATAAATTTAAATTACCTGTCGTACCTGCAAATATGCAAACGATTATTGATGAAAGAATTGCAACTTATTTAGCTGAGAACAACTACTTTTATATCATGCATCGTTTCCAACCAGAGAAACGAATCTCATTCATTAGAGATATGCAATCACGTGGATTAATCGCTTCTATCAGCGTTGGTGTAAAAGAGGACGAATATGAATTCGTACAACAATTAGCTGCTGAGCAACTGACACCTGAATATATCACGATTGATATCGCACACGGTCATTCTAATGCTGTGATCAACATGATTCAACATATTAAAAAACATTTACCAGAGAGCTTCGTTATCGCTGGAAACGTTGGAACTCCAGAAGCGGTAAGAGAATTAGAAAATGCTGGTGCCGATGCAACAAAAGTTGGTATTGGACCTGGTAAAGTTTGTATTACTAAAATTAAAACAGGCTTCGGAACTGGTGGTTGGCAGCTAGCTGCACTTCGCTGGTGTGCAAAAGCTGCAAGTAAGCCAATTATCGCTGATGGTGGTATTCGTACACACGGCGACGTAGCTAAATCTATACGATTTGGGGCAACTATGGTCATGATCGGTTCTCTATTCGCTGGTCACGAAGAGTCTCCAGGGGAAACAATTGAAAGAGATGGCAAACTTTATAAAGAATACTTCGGTTCTGCTTCTGAATTCCAAAAGGGTGAGAAGAAAAACGTTGAAGGTAAGAAAATGTTCGTTGAGCATAAAGGTTCTTTAGAAGATACGTTAATCGAAATGGAACAAGATCTTCAATCTTCTATCTCTTACGCTGGTGGAACAAAATTAGATGCTATTCGTACTGTAGATTATGTTGTCGTGAAAAACTCGATTTTCAATGGTGACAAAGTATATTAATTCTTAAATTAACTTGAAGGACAAGCATTTTCATGCTTGTCCTTCTTTTTTGTATATAAAAATGAAAAATATTTTAATTTAACCGAATTTTCTATCATTATATTTTTAGATAGTCTTAATAAGG
>NZ_JBEUTW010000246.1:0-14342 GCF_040492675.1 Bacillus sp. AP50 | reverse complement strand
GTATAATACATTGTCGATAATCGGAATACTCGTACCCAATTCCATGTTCTTTACAATTAACCACTTCGATATTTGATCGATAGCAATGACGAATAACGCTATTACATAATATATCATTTTCATTTCCCCCACAAAGACAGTGTACCTCAAAATTTTAGCATAGCTGCTACCTTTTCACAATGAACCTTTATAGAAGAATAAAATAAATTAAAAAAAGGTAATATAATATCGTTGTGCGTATTCATACATTTACCTTTTCATAGAAGAATTCATGAATCGTACGGGCAGTCGGCATTGTCTTCATTTGCTTTGTCGAAATTAATCTCCCCGTCTCTTCACAAATACCATACATGTCTATTTCCATTTTAAATAATGCGCGTTCTACATCCTTTAAATCCTCTTTTATATCATGTAATAGCAATTTTTTCTTTATCTCTTCCTTAATTTCATATCCAAGCTCTTGGCTGAACTCGACATCATATTTGTGCATTACTTCTTTAGCTAGTCTCTCTTGCAACTCTTTTCTCATCAATTGCAATTCTTCTTTTATTTCCATGTAAATTTCATTCACGTGTACATTCCTCCTAGCTGTAATGTACAGTTAGTGTGTCCGAAATTTATTTGCTTACCTCACACACATTTTTCCTTCACAGGAAAGAGTCTGAAAGTGATCTTAATATACCATCAACAAAAAAACTGACCGCATCAATAGCAGTCAGTTTTTTATTATTTTACATAGTTTTCTTTAACAACTGTTGCACAACGCTCACATAATGTTTCATGTTCAGCATCTTTACCAATTGTTTCTGAAACTACCCAACAACGTTCACATGTTTCACCAGTTGCTTGAACAACAACAACCGCTGTATGTTCATACTTCGGTGCATCTGCTGGCGCTTCATCCATCATACCACCAAGTTTATACTCAGAAACGATGAATAATTGCTTTAAGTCTTCGCTAATAGACTCTAACATAGCTTTCATTTCTGCAGTTGGATATAGCGTAATGCTCGCATTTAATGACTTACCGATTACTTTTTCATTACGAGCTACTTCTAGTGCTTTTAACACGTCATCACGTAATGTCATAAATGCATCCCATTTTGTTTTTAACGCTTCCGCGTCATCTAATTGTACAGCTTCTGGCATATCAGTTAATTGTACACTTTCTTCTGTTACGCCTGGAATGTATGGCCATACTTCATCAGCTGTATGCGGTAAGATTGGTGTTACAAGTTTCGTTAACGCAACAAGAACATCATATAATACAGTTTGAATTGCACGACGATCTTCGTGGTTTGCACCTTCAATGTATAAAATGTCTTTTGCAAAGTCTAAGTAGAATGAACTTAAATCAATTGTACAGAAGTTATGAATTGCATGATACACAGCAGCGAAATCGTATGTCTCATATGCTTCTTTAACTTTTGTAATTAAGTCATTTAATTTTACTAACATGTAACGATCTACTTCACGAAGTTCAGCTACAGCTACTGCATTTTCACTTGGCTTAAAGTCGTCTAAGTTTCCTAATAAGAAACGGAATGTGTTACGGATTTTACGATACACTTCTGCTACTTGTTTTAAAATATCATCTGAAATACGTACGTCAGATTGATAGTCAACAGAAGATACCCATAAGCGTAAAATGTCTCCGCCTAATTGATCCATGATTTTCTTCGGTACGACGATGTTTCCAATCGACTTACTCATTTTACGTCCTTCACCATCTAGTACGAAACCGTGGCTTAGTACGCCTTTATATGGAGCTTTACCTGTTACAGCAACTGCTGTTGATAATGAAGAGTTAAACCAACCACGATACTGGTCAGATCCTTCTAAATATAAATCAGCTGGACGCTGTAAATCTTCGCGCTCTTCTAATACCGCTTGGTGAGAAGAACCTGAATCGAACCATACATCCATGATGTCTGTTTCTTTACGGAATTCACCATTTGGGCTACCTGGATGTGTAAATCCTTCTGGTAATAGATCTTTCGCTTCACGCTCGAACCATACGTTAGAACCGTGTTCACGGAATAAATCTGCTACATGGTTAATTGTTTCATCCGTAATAATTGGATCACCATTCTCAGCATAGAATACCGGAATTGGCACACCCCATGCACGCTGACGAGAAATACACCAGTCACCACGGTCACGAACCATATTATGAAGACGAGTTTCTCCCCATGCTGGTACCCATTTTGTTTCTGCTACAGCTTCTATTAATTCTTTACGGAATGCTTCAATAGATGCAAACCACTGTGCTGTCGCACGGAAAATAATTGGTTTTTTCGTTCTCCAATCATGTGGGTATGAATGTGTAATGAATGTTAGTTTCAGTAACGCGCCTACTTCTTCTAATTTTTCTGTAATTGGTTTGTTAGCTTTATCATAGAATAAGCCTTCAAATCCAGGTGCCTCATTTGTTAATACACCTTTATCATCGACTGGGCAAAGTACTTCTAATCCATACTTTTTACCAACAACGAAGTCATCTTCCCCGTGTCCTGGTGCTGTATGAACACAACCTGTACCTGCATCTGTTGTTACGTGATCTCCTAGCATAACTAATGAATCACGATCGTAGAATGGATGTTTTGCAACTGTATACTCAAGTTCGCTACCTTTTACTGTTTTCACAACTTCAGCATTTTCCCACTCTAACGTTTTTGCAACTATCTCAAACAGCTCAGAAGCAATGATATATTTCTCATCATTTACTTTTACAATGCTATATTCAAGCTCTGGATGAACAGAAATACCTAAGTTTGCAGGTAATGTCCAAGGTGTTGTTGTCCAAATGATGTACTTTTCATCACCTTCTAATACGTTCTTTCCATCTTTTACAGGGAATGCTACGTAAATAGATGCTGATTTTTTATCTTGATATTCAATTTCAGCTTCCGCTAAAGCAGATTCACTCGTTGGAGACCAGTAAACTGGTTTTTGACCTTTATAGATATAACCTTTTTTCGCCATGTCACCAAACACTTTAATTTGTTGTGCTTCATAAGCTGGCTCTAAAGTAATATATGGATTATCCCAATCTGCACGTACACCTAGACGCTTAAATTGTTCACGTTGACGTTCTACTTGTTCATATGCATACTCTGCACATAACTTACGGAACTCAGCAACTGTCATTTCTTTACGTTTTACACCTTTATTTGTTAAAGCTTGTTCAATTGGTAAACCGTGCGTATCCCATCCCGGAACATATGGCGCACTAAAACCAGTCATTGATTTATAACGAACAATAAAGTCTTTTAATACTTTATTTAATGCATGTCCCATATGAATGTCACCATTCGCATATGGAGGTCCATCATGCAATACAAATAAAGGACGACCTTTTGTATGTTCTTGTACTTTTTCGTAAATATTCATTTCAGCCCATTTTTCTTGCATTGCAGGCTCACGTTTTGGTAAATTCCCACGCATTGGGAACTCTGTTTTTGGCATCAGTAATGTATTTTTGTACTCCATGCTCAATTCCTCCTTACATGTATAAAAGAAATACTTAAAAAACGGAATAAAAAAGAGACCTTCTCATCCCCAAAAGGGACGAGAAAGTCTCCCGCGGTACCACCCTAGTAGATTCTATACATATGTATAGAATCCTCTTTATATTCTTAACGCGAATACACGCCTACGCTTACTCTATTTGTTCAGCGCGGAACTCCAGGGTGATATTCCCACTATCTCCTTATCCTGAGCTTACACCATCCTCAGTTCGCTATATAAGGTTTGAAAAGGTACTTATCCCTATCTTCGTTTTTCTTAATAAATATGTTGTTTAAAATTATATGTAATAATGAGAAAAACGTCAAGCTTACACTGTTTCTTCTTTTTTCAACAGTTCATCTACTTCGTCTTCTAATTCAATTAGTTTATCCCAATCATCGTTGTTTAACATCTCAAGCTGTGTTTCTAATAACATGCGGAAACGAGTTCGGAATACTTTCGCTTGTTTCTTTAGCTCTTCAATATCAAAAGCAACTTTTCTTGATTTTACTAATGCTTCGTTAATAATACGATCAGCATTCTTTTCAGCTTCACGCACAATTAATTTCGCTTCTTTTTGCGCATTACGTTTTACTTCTTCCGCTGCTTCTTGTGCAACAACGATAGATTTGTTTAACGTATCTTCAATATTAGAGAAATGATCTAACTTCCCTTCTAACTGCGCAACTTTTTCTTCTAAAGCTTTTTTCTCACGAATGACCAATTCATAATCTTTGATAATTTGATCAAGAAACTCATTTACTTGATCTTCATCATAGCCACGGAATCCGCGACCAAATTCTTTATTATGAATATCTAATGGTGTTAACGGCACAACGCCACCTCCAAGTAGTTATCTAAATTTCCTCTTTCAATTATATCTTTTCTTCGACAAAATAGGAGGATTTCCTTCTAAAAAACCAATCATTTTAGTATACCATACAAAATTCTCCATTTGTCGCGTTTTGTTCTACCTTCTACAGAAAATAATTTACTTCGGCCATATCCTCTAACAGAAAAAACATCTCCTGGATAACATTCATAAGAAGTTTGCTCCACTGTTTTCCAATTGACTTTTACTAAACCATTTTTTATGAAAGGTTGTACTTTCTGTCTAGATAAATGTAACATTTCAGCTAACATAACATCTAAACGAAGTGAAGAAACCGTTCCAGATTTCTCTCCCCACGTTTCATGTATCTGTAGAATTTGTTCTCCTTGCACTGACGCTAAAGAGACTTTTACTTTCCCTATTGATTGTAAGTTCATCTCAATATACGATACAATTTCTTTCGCAACTACAATTTGGGCACGATTTTCTTGCAGCAAAATATCACCACATTTTTCTCTTGTTAAACCAAGAGACATAAATGTACCTAATATTTGCCTATGTTCTAGCGTATAAAACTTGGAAGGATAGTCAATTTCTAATACTTCTACTTGAAATTCTTCTTCATTTAATTCTAGATAGTCTGGATAAATAAGTGCTCTTTTACGCTCTGCATTAGGCGTTGCACCACCAAATTGCACAGCAACATCACCTTGTCCTATTACCATAGAAACAATTTGTTGTTGCCTAGGATCAAGAAAATCCGTTAACTTCACTTGATGGTACTCCGCCGCTCGCTTCCACTCTAGCACTTTATCCACAAAGACCTCCTCATCAGGCCTAAAATGTTCGTAGATGCTCATGTATTTACCTTCTTACTATAAAAAATAGCTTAATAAACTGAACAAACCAGTTTTAGCAAGTTTCAACGCAAAGATCGCAACGATTGGAGAAATATCAATCATTCCAAGCGGCGGAATAAAGCGGCGGAATGGTTCTAAATACGGTTCACAAATACGTGCCAGGAACTCTCCAAAAGATGATTCCTTTGCACCAGGAAACCATGATAGGAGAATGTAAATAATAAGTGCCCACGAGTAAATCTCGATAGCATAACTTAACACTATAAAAACTGTTGTCATGGCGTATTACCACCTCTTTATATTTGTTTCTTCTTCTTCACCGAATAACTCTGAAATCGCACCAACAATATCTACATTTTCAGGTGTACACATAAATGTTTTCGGCCCTATTTTTTGAATGTCCCCGCCTATAGCGTATACAGTACCACTTAAAAAGTCAACGATACGTACCGCTTGATCAGTAGACATTCTCTGCAAATTAATTACAACAGCTCGTCTACCTTTTAAGTGGTCCGCAATCCCTTGTGCTTCCGAATATGTGCGTGGTTCTAATAAAACAACTTTTGAAGATTGTTTTGCTGTTTCAATACTCACAACATTTTGCTTCGGTTGCGCTTTCGGAAACGTAACGTCTTGTTGTTCTGGTGGATCTTGCTGCTTTTTCATGTCTGTTTGCTCCTTTTCATAACCATATTGAGCTGCTTCTTTTTCTTCCGGTGTATCAAAAAAGAAGTATTTTACTTTTGACCAACTCATAATAAGATTCTCCTTCCTTTTACGCTTTTCCTACTAAAATCGTTCCCAAACGAATATATGTAGCCCCTTCTTCAATTGCAATCTTGTAATCGTTGGACATTCCCATTGATAATTCTTTACATGGCGCATGTAATAACTCTAGCTCCTGCACCTCTGTTTGCAGCATACGTAATTCCTTAAAACAGCGTCTGATTTCTTCCTCTTCTTCTGTAAATGGAGCCATCGTCATTAGTCCAACCACTTCAATTTTATCGAATTCTTGCAAACTTTGAATAAAAGAAACAACCTCTTCTATTGCCAATCCTTGCTTCGATTCTTCAGATGAGGTTTTCACTTGAATAAAGCATTTCACTTTCTTATCAGCACGTTTCTGAATTTCTTTCGCCAGTGAAAGACGATCTAACGAATGTAAATAATCAATTTCATTAATGATTTCTTTTACTTTTCTCGTTTGTAATGAGCCAATAAAGTGCCAATTAACTTTTGAACCGAAATGCTCGTATTTCTGTAAGAAACCTTCATTTCTATTTTCACCTAAATCGATAACTCCAGCTTCAATTACTTCGTTTGTTTTTTCAATCCCTACAGTTTTTGTAACTGCAACAAGTTTAATATCTTGCAACGAACGTCCAGCTCGAGCGCAAGATTCTTTAATAGCTTCGTTTACAATTACTAAATTTTCTTGTACTGTCACTTGCTTTCTTCCTCCTTAAAACCTATGAAACTCAACATTCTTCCTGTCTTACCTTGATCACGACGATGAGAGAAAAATAGTTGCTCTTCACAGCTTGTACAAAGAGATGACATTACAATATGCTCTTCTTTTATGCCTGCTTGTACACATAATATACGATTAATTTCTTTTAAATTAATTGCGTACTGCCCGTCAGAAATTTTTTGATGAGGAACAGCACCCCTAACTACTTCCTGTGCTGCTGTTAATACACGATCATCCACAACATAACAACAAGATCCGATCGACGGCCCAATTGCAACATGAATTTCATCACTTGAAATACCTTCTGCATTCCACTTTTGAATCATTTCCTTTGCAATCTCTTGCACAGTGCCTTTCCATCCAGCATGCGCAAGTCCTATCATACCATGTGATGGTGCATAAAAATAGAGCGGAACACAATCCGCGTAACAAGACGTTAACAGAACATCTTCATTACTCGTATAAATGCCATCTGTTTTTGAAATGCCGTCCTCATATGAATAGACACCACTTCCCTTTTCCTGTTGCCCTACTTTTTCAACATGATGAGCATGAACTTGTTCAGAGCAAATCCAATTTTCTAATGGTTTTTGTAACTTATTTGCTAAAATGCGTCTGTTTTCATGAACGTTCTCCACGATATCATTCACATGTAATCCTAAATTCATCGCATGAAAGGAGCCCGTACTTATCCCACCATCTTTTGTCGTAAATCCAGCAGTAATGTTTCCAAGTTCTTTCCACGCTTGTAAATACAGTATACCGTCCACATATTTAAATGGTTCTCTCATAATAAAGCGGCTCCTTTTAATTAAAATAACAGAAAAAAAGCATGGTACTTCCTGTCTATTTTACCATACTTTTATTTTTTCATAATCCTAACAGAAAAAAAAGAGGAATTTGTAATATTCTTTATGAAATTGTCGGTGTTTGTATTGATTCTGTTACAGAATTAACAGGATTTACTCTTACAAGTATGACATCTTCCCCAATTTTCACAATTTCCTTCCAAGGAATTACAATCTCAACATCTTTTCCAAAAATACCTAGCATACGTGTCTGTTTGGAAATAATAACAGAACAAATTTTCCCTGTGTTCATATCAATTTCAATATCTCCAATATTCCCAATCCTTTTTCCATCTGAAATATTTATAACATCCTTCATCTGTAACTCTGAAATTCGTATCACCATTTTCATCCTCTCCCTTATATGACAAATTGGAAACTGTTTCTCATATTTACAGGAAGCCACCTATACGAAATTATATGAACACTAATCCCCTACTATGAGCACAAACCATATTACATATAAAAAGGTCTCACCATAATTGGTGAGACCTTATCCTTGAATCGTTTTATTCATTTGTTTAATGGCTGACTTCTCTAAACGTGATACTTGCGCTTGGGAAATCCCAATTTCTTCTGCAACTTCCATCTGTGTCTTTCCTTGGAAGAAACGTTTTCTAATAATCATTTTCTCTCTATCATTTAAACGCTTCATTCCTTCTTTCAATGCTAATTCTTCAACCCACTGCTCGTCCTTTTGTTTTTCATCACTTAACTGATCCATAACAAAGATAGGATCTCCCCCATCATTATAAATCGGTTCAAATAATGAAACTGGATCTTGAATTGCATCTAAAGCAAATACTATCTCTTCATGAGTTACTTCTAGCACTTTTGCAATATCCATTGCTGTTGGTTCTTTTGAATTTTCTGCAATCAACTTTTCTCTTACTTGCAAAGCTTTATACGCAATATCTCGCAATGAGCGCGATACGCGAATCGGATTATTATCACGCAAATATCTGCGTATTTCCCCAATAATCATCGGCACAGCATACGTTGAAAATTTTACATTTTGGCCTAAATCAAAATTATCAATTGATTTCATAAGTCCGATGCAACCAACTTGAAATAAATCGTCAACATATTCTCCTCTGTTATTAAATCTTTGGATGACGCTCAGTACAAGACGTAAGTTTCCATTCACTAATTTTTCTCTTGCGCTTATCTCTCCACTTTGCATTTCACGAAATAATTTACGCATCTCTTCATTTTTTAATACTGGAAGTTTAGCTGTATCAACACCGCAAATTTCTACTTTGTTTCTCGTCAAAGTGTTCCCTCCTATCGGGAGTTGCTGTACAGTGTAAAGTATTTCCTTTGAAGGGGATTTTATGCATGTGGTTTTTTCACGATTTGTTATTTAAATTATCTTTCCTAATACAACTAAATAGAATAAGACCAGCCTACATAACGGCTGGTCTTATTCTTTACACCATTTTATTAAATTCTTTTCGTAATCTTTTTATAATTCTTTTTTCTAAACGCGAAATGTATGACTGTGAAATCCCAAGCATATCAGCCACATCTTTTTGCGTCTTTTCCTCCCCTCCAGCAAGCCCAAACCGAAGTTCCATAATTTGTTTTTCACGATCATTTAATTGGTGTAATGCTTTCATTAAAAGGTGACGATCTACAGTAGCTTCTAAATCTTTTGTAATAATATCATCATCTGTACCTAACACGTCAGACAATAACAGTTCATTCCCATCCCAATCAATGTTTAGTGGTTCATCAAAAGAAACTTCCGAACGATTTTTGTTATTTCGACGTAAATGCATTAAAATTTCATTTTCTATACAACGCGATGCATATGTTGCTAATTTTATTTTCTTTTCTGGATTAAATGTATTTACCGCTTTAATAAGGCCGATTGTTCCTATACTAATCAAATCTTCAATATTTATCCCTGTATTTTCAAACTTTCTTGCTATATATACAACGAGCCTTAAGTTACGTTCAATAAGTAATGACCTTGCTGCCTGATCTCCTTTTGGCAATTTATTCAAAAGAACTTCCTCTTCTTCTTTTGTTAACGGTGGTGGCAACGCTTCACTTCCACCAATATAATAAATTTCATCGGTCTTAATTCCTAATTTCAGCAATACTTTATACCAAAGGTATACTAAATAAAATTTTAATTTCATCATATTATCCCGCCTCTCATTATTAAGCAATTACCATTTTTTGCGAAATCAACATTTTTGGATGCACAATACATTGATACTCCCCATTAGTAGAAAGCTGTTGTGTATTTAATCCAATTAATACTTTGTTTACAACAATAGAACTACCTTCATGGTCAACTTGCACACTGTCAGGCTTAATTGCCCACAAAAATTGACTCTCTACCCCTACTGCACGGAAAGGAATTAAGCGTAATTTTGTCGCCCAACCAGAATCATTTTCTGGTATTTGAGGAATTTCTGTTTTGGAATAAATTTGTTCTGTTAACCAAGATGGTAAGCAATGTTCTAATGATGAAACATGCATAATCATAACGGGTGTTTTTGTTAATGGGTCATAAAGTTGGTTCCCACTGTCAATAAGACCTGCCAGTTCTAGTTCTTCTTCTGCTAATTGAATTTTTACTTTCACAATTTGATCATAGTGTATTTTCGTGACCTCTACGCTTTCAATACGCTTTTTAGAAAAATAATAAATTACTGGAAAACCAAAAATAACAAATAACCAACTAATTGGATCACCGTAAGAAATTGACTGAGATTGAACCAATCCATTTACCATTTCATTCGTTTGCAAAAAGAAATGAGTTCCAATTAATCCTCCGCCAACCATAAAGGTTACAAAGTAAAAAGTAAAAACAGTTTGTGCATAATTTCTAAATGTTGTAAACCCAAATGCTGTATACACAATAAGTAACGAGTACAGTAGTTTCATAATTGGATGTGTCATCATAGAAGCAAAAGGAGTAAAGGCAAAAATAACAATAGTTGAACCTATAAATGCCCCTAACACAAGCCTCCATTTTTTGATTTTCTTTTTTAACACGGTAGCTGTTAATAAAAGCAAAAGAAAATCAATGCAGGCGTTTAACAACCAAACAACGTCGGCGTAAACAACCAAACAATTCACCTCTTTTTTCAAGTTGAGACTAGTATAATGCATATCCAATAGGAAAGTGTGTCAATTTGCGGAGGTGTTTTTTTGTTATTTTGTGATTTCTAGACATAATCTGTCGGTAAAAAATAAAAGTACAAATTCATAGAATGATATACTCTTATTTTCACCAACAAAATATACCAAATAAAAAAAAAGACCTGCTTAGCAGGTCTTTTCCATTTAAAAAACAAAAAAGGAGCATGAAAGCTCCTTTTTTTATCGTCTACGACGGTTACGTAAAAATGCTGGAATATCGATATCATCTGAATCTGAATGACGCTCATGTACAACTGGCTCTTCACGCTTCATTTCACGTTTTACTTCACGTTGTTTTGAAGGTTGAGCTACTGGTTGTTGCTGTTGTTGCGTGTGGTTCGCATTCGGGCGAATAATTGGTTTTGGTGGTTGAGTTGCAATGCTATCATCAAAACCAGTTGCAATTACAGTTACAACGATATCATCTTTTAATCCTTCGTTAATAACAGAACCGAAGATCATATTTACTTCTGGATCTGAAGCTGAAGCTACGATATCTGCCGCTTCTTGTACTTCATATAAGCTTAAGTTAGCGCCACCCGTAATGTTCATGATAACACCTTGAGCTCCATCAATAGATGTTTCTAGTAATGGACTAGAAATCGCTTTTTTCGCAGCTTCTGCAGCACGATTTTCCCCGTTACCAGAACCAATACCCATTAAAGCAGAACCTCTATTAGACATAATTGTCTTTACGTCTGCAAAGTCTAAGTTAATTAAACCTGGCGTTGCAATTAAATCCGAAATACCTTGAACACCTTGACGTAATACGTTATCAGCTTCACGGAATGCTTCTAACATTGGCGTATTTTTATCAACAATCTCTAATAAGCGATCGTTTGGAATTACAATAAGAGTATCTACATTTTCTTTAAATGCTGCAATACCAGATGCTGCTTGCGTCGCACGCTTACGTCCTTCAAAAGTAAATGGACGTGTTACAACACCAACTGTTAAAGCACCTAATTCTTTTGCAACTTGAGCAACAACTGGAGCTGCACCAGTTCCAGTTCCACCGCCCATACCGGCAGTTACGAAGACCATATCCGCACCACGAAGTGCTTCTTGGATCTGTTCTTTACTTTCTTCTGCAGCTTTTTTCCCTACTTCAGGGTTTGCGCCTGCACCAAGTCCACGCGTTAATTTTCCACCAATTTGCATTTTTGTTTCAGCTTTTGATAGATTTAATGCTTGTGCATCAGTGTTCACAGCGATAAAGTCTACACCTTGTACACCGTGTTCAATCATACGGTTTACAGCATTGTTTCCGCCACCGCCGACACCGATAACTTTTATATTCGCTAATTGATCTTGAGTAGTATCAAACTCTAACATGTCGAAATCCCCCTAGAACCTCATTTTTCGTGTCCAATTTTAATCCCATAAATAACGGAATACACGTTTTACTTTTGACATCATGCGGTCATCATTTTGATTATTATTGTTTTGATTACGAGTTTTTTGTTTCGCGGGTTGCTGTTGTACCGGCGTTGGTGCTGGTGCTGGTACTGGTTCAAAATGCTCTTGCTTTTCCTGCACATTTTTCCCACGTAATTTAGCTTTTTGATAAGAATGTTTAATTAATCCAACTCCACTTGTATATTGAGGCTCACGCACACCAATATAATCAGGAGTTGCTACACGAACATTTTCATGTAAAATATCATATGCAAGATCAAGAACACCTGGCATAGAAGCAATTCCGCCAGTTAGTACATAACCAGAAGCCACTTGCTTTACTCCTAACTTACGCACTTCATCTTGAACAAACATTAAAATTTCCTCTACACGAGCCTCTATTATATCCGATAATTCCAACTGAGAATATTGTTCTGTTTGATCACTTCCCATAATAGGAACCGTAAACATCTCTTCTTCAGATGCTGTATCATAAAAAGCATGTCCATATTTCAACTTAATTTGATCTGCATTTTCTGTTGAAGTTTTCAACCCAATCGCAATATCTTTCGTTATATGGTCTCCACCTAATGGTAATACGCTCGTCGCTTGTAACTCTCCATCTTTAAAAATAGATAAAGTTGTAGATCCTCCCCCCATATCAACAAGGGCTACTCCTCTATTTTTTTCATCTGAAGATATAGCAACTGTTGCAGCCGCTAAAGGTTGAAGACAAATATCAACAATTTCAAGACCTGCTTTTTCTACACAACGAAGTAGGTTATGTAGTAAAGTTCTCGAGCCTGTAATAAGTGTACCTTCCATTTCTAATCTTACACCGATCATCCCGCGTGGATCGTTAATCTCGTCAAGACCGTCTACGATGAACTGTCGAGGTACCACATCAATAAACTCACGTTCTGGGGCAATTGACACAACTTGTGCTGCATCTAGAACGCGTAAGACATCTTCATTCCCGATTTCACGATCTTCATTTGAAACAGCGACTACTCCGTGACAAGGAAGTAGCTGTACCTGGTTTGCATTGACACCTACTACAACTTGCTCAATGTGGATTCCCACCATGCGCTCAGCTTGTTCAATTGCTTTTTTAATTGATCGAACAGTCTCGTCTATATCAACTATCGATCCCTTCTTTAAACCATTTGATTTTACATTTCCAACACCAATAATGTTTAAGCTGTCATTAACCATTTCACCAATGATGACTTTAACATTGGATGTACCGATGTCAAGACTAACATATATTTCATTGCTGTTCATTCTTTGGCACCTCCTTCTTTATTTATACCATACAACTCAATATATGGAACAACAATCGCAACTTTACTATTTATAAGAAAAATATTCAACGTCTTTATACGTTTCCCTTTTTTAACCCTATATTTTTCTTATTTTTATTTAGCATTCAATTAAGAATATCGCAGTAAACTATGAATAACTGCTTATCTTGAAATAATTCTATTTCGAGTGTAAAGTTTACCGCCAAGTATAAGTCTACACTAAGATGTACTCATAGAAAAGTGAAACTTGTACCAATACTAGTATGAATCTAAGAATTTTTACATATTTTTCATCAAATGAACCATTCTTCTAAATTCGTATACATATAATAGAACATTCGTTTCGTTTTTTCTGCTATGAGCAACGAAAACTACCATTCTATTCTTTTTTTTCTTCCGCACCTAATTCTTTCGTATATGCACCTACTTCTAAGTCAATTAATACCTTCTTACCTGGCTCAATTGTTTTTAAAATAAGTGGATAGGCTTCCATACGTTTTGCGAAATTTTGAATCGTAGTGCTCACTTCATAACCTTCATTCATATATAAAGTAAGATGATCTTCATTCGCATTCGTTGGTGAATAGCGAATCTCCGAAATAGATTTTAAAATAGCTGGTGTTAATTTTTCTAGTTCAGCGATTAACTCCTTCATTTTCTCTTCTTTAAAAGGTTCGAAAATCGGTGCTGCAACAGGAAGTTTTCCATTAGGTAGTACATCAAGCGTTTTTCCATTTTCTAATAACGGTTGTAATTTTCCCTCTTTATTTATATAACCAATCGTTAAATATTCTTCGATATGAATATCAATCTTGTTTGGAAAACGTTTTTTTACATTTACTGCTTTAATTTCTTTTCGCTTCGTTAAGTTTTCTTCAGCTTTATGTGCTGTCACTCGGAAATAACTTGTATCATATGTCACGCCTGAATCCTTCATTACTTGCTCATCCGTCATAT
>NZ_JBEUTW010000245.1:0-3205 GCF_040492675.1 Bacillus sp. AP50 | reverse complement strand
GTCCTATTATTTTGGGTATTCTTTACTATATTTCGATTTATGTTGTCGTTGTTAACGAGATTTGTTCATGTACATGTGGGGAAACGATGGGTTTTATGGATTGTAAAAAATGTAGTATTTTCTATGAGCGTGTCCTTTTTTGGAATTAGTTTATTTTTTATTTATAAAAATCCGTTGTATTCAATTTTATTTATCGGTCTAGTAATTTTCTTAAGTAGTGTATTAGTAAAAGAGAAAATGAATTATAAAAAGTTCTTTTTTAAAGAAATCGAGAAAGAAAAGGAGGAAAGCATGCGCTGGACGAGCGGAATTATGCAAGTTGGTGGTCATGCGGCTAAACCGAGTAGTTCGAATAAAAAACCGTGGATGTTTCCGCGCTCTAAAAGACTTTTAGGGAAAAAAGCTGATTCTCGTATTGTCGAATCTTTTTTGAAAGAATTTTTCCGTACAAGTACTGCACGAATATTTTATATTCAAATTGTATGTATCAGTACTGCAAGTATAATTATGACTCCAAGGTGGATTGCAGCTATTGTTCTCGTATTTGCTGTAGTTGCAATTTCTCGCTATGCACGTGATTATTGGAATGAATTTACGAATAAGATGTTTCTTCGTTTATATTGTGATGAAGGGAAATTACTATTGTTAAGATGGAAGGCAGATCGTTATTTACTACTACCAGCAATACTTTTATATGGAATAGTTATACTTTCACAGTTTTATTTATTGCCAGCTGTGGTAGGCAGCGTTGTTTTTATTTTATTAATTGTATGGATTGTATTTCTACCATTAAAAAAGAGCCATTGACGGCTCTTTTTCTAGTCTGTAACACATTGATAAATAAAATATACTAAAACGAGTATGCTTGCGGCGGAATACATGACATCTAAAGTCATTCAAGTGCCTCCTCAATATCGTGGTATTAATATTGTATGAAATCTTACAATTTCATATTCAAGTGAAAAATATGTGAACGTTAACAAAATTGTAAAGTGCAAAAATTACAATCATTTTGTATAATAGAAGAAACCACCGTTATATAAAAAATAATGAGTGAAAGGGGAGGGAACATAAATGCCAAATTGGTTTAGAAAAACCTTAGTCGCATTAATTACCGTATTTACATTTGGTTTAGTGACGCCTCCTTCCATATTGCTTGATAATGCCAAAGCTGCGGACAAGCCTACGAGCACAGCTGGGCAACAAAGTTTGGAGAGTACGTCCTATACATATGAAGAAACGAATGACAGGTTAACCACCGATACTTTTATTACTTATGCGATGCAAGAAGCAGAGAAGCAGTCGATGCAAAAGTTTGGTACTAAAATTGGTCCAGTAATTGAAGATGAATTTAAAGATGTAATATTACCAAAGATTGAAGAGGCAATTGCTGAGCTTGCTAGTGATGTACCAGAAGATTCACTACAATCATTAGCGATTTCTCAAAAACCAGCTGGTGGGAATAATGAAAAGATTTTTCATGTCTACGATACGAAATCAGGAAATGATTTATTGCGTTTCCATGTAAGAAGAGATCATCCACCGCAAGATGGTTATTATTTTAATTTCCATTATCATCGTTTTGATGATGGATACTCAGGACATCATGAGTTAGGAAATATTTATTGGAATACGAATGTACCGCCGAAATGGCTTTCTTAAAAAGAACAAGAGAAAATCTTGTTCTTTTTTATTTTTATAGAAGGGACAGACAACCATGTTGTTGAATAACATAGGTTTAGAAAAAAGAAGCAAAGGGAGTATGGGAATGCAAAAATATATTGTTTTTGACTTTGATGGCACATTAGTAGATTCACAAAATATATTTGTACCAATTTATAATCAAATTGCTGAAAAGCACGGATATAAAACGGTAAGAGAAGAAGAAATTGAGTATTTACGCAAGTTAACGATGGCGGAGAGATGTAAACAACTCGATGTACCACTGTATAAACTACCGATATTAGCGCTGGAGTTTTATAAATTGTATCAACCTGCTATAAAAGATCTTATTTTGTTCCATGGGATGAAGGAAGTATTAGATGAACTACATAAAAAAGGCTACGGAATTGCAGTCATATCATCGAACTCAGAAGAGCATATTCGGGCGTTTTTACAAAAGAATGATATAGAAAATATACAAGAAGTGTATTGTTCTAAAAATTTGTTCGGTAAAGACAAGATGATAAAAAGATTTTTAAAATCGAAAAAGATAACAGAGAAAGATATGTTATATGTCGGTGATGAACAGCGAGACGTAGCAGCGTGTAAAAAGGCTGGAGTGAACGTAATTTGGGTATCTTGGGGATATGATGTTATTGAAACAGTGAAAAAAGATGCACCAGATTACATGGTTCATAAGCCGATGGAAATTGTGCAAGTAGTACAAGGAGCGTATTCTTAATATGAATACACTGCGAGCAGGCATTCATCATATTGAATTTTGGGTAGCAAATTTAGAGGAGTCCATTTCTTTTTATAATAAGTTGTTTTCCATAATTGGGTGGAGAAAGTTAAATGAAGTAGCATATAGCACAGGAGAAAGTGAAATATACTTTAAAGAAGTAGATGAGGAAATTGTAAGGACGTTAGGGCCTAGACATATTTGTTATCAAGCTATTCATAGAGAAGTAGTTGATGAAGTAGCAGATTTTCTTTCTAGTACGAAAGTGAAGGTAATACGTGGTCCAATTGAAATGAATCATTATTCGGAAGGTTACTATACGATTGATTTTTACGATCCGAATGGATTTATTGTAGAAGTTGCCTATACACCAAATGCAGAAATGTAAGGGGAATAGATATGAAGATAATTACAGCACGGCAAAGCAATATACAAATAGTAAAAGATGCAGCAAATATTGAAGAAATTTCTAAAGGTTTCTCTCCAGATAAGAAATATATAATTACGAATGCAAATAATGAAAAATATTTATTTCGGACAGGCGATATAAAAGAGTATGAAAGAAAGAAAATAGAGTTTCAAATTTTAAATGAAATGGTAAAACGTAACGTACAGGCACAAAGGCCAATTGAAATAGGTATATTGGAAGAAGAAGGTGTATGCTATAGTATTTTTTCATATTTAGAAGGGGAAGATGCGAAGAAGCTATTGCCTACGTATTCACCAAAAGAACAATATGATATTGGTATAGAGGCAGGAAAAGATTTAGCAAAAATGCATACATATGAAGCTCCTAATAAT
>NZ_JBEUTW010000244.1:0-14018 GCF_040492675.1 Bacillus sp. AP50 | reverse complement strand
TTTATCACTACTGTGATGATAAAAATACCACCAGCCAATAAATAACTTTGCATTTGAGTGAATATAAACATTTTTGTAGGATATATCACATCTAGTACCATAATAACTCCCATTAAAAACATTGGCGCTATCATTACTAAAAACCACATAGAAAACCACGTTTTTGAAAAACTTGTTACAAAAGTCATTTTGCGAAGTAGAAAATTAGGACCTATAACAACTAAAATAAATGAAAAACTGTAACCGATACACTGAATAAGTGAAATCTGTAACATTCCATGGTTCACTATTAAGATAGAAGCAATAATCCAAAACGATACGATATTCATTACTGTAAAACCAATTTGCTTCCACGTTTCCTGTCTATCCCTTTCCATCACTTTTACAAGTTCATTTGCATATTCTTTCGGTGAGCTTCCGAAAATATCTTCTACACTCTTCCCCTCACTCTCACCTTCTATTAAATGCAACTCTGCATCTTCTAAAAAGTTTTCAACATCACTTTCTTTTACACTCTTTGCCGTCAAAAATAATCTCATATCTAACAAAAACTTTCGTGCTTCTCTTGATAGCATTATTTTTTTCTCCCCTTCCCTTCAAGTAGACGCTCTACACTACTTTGCATCGCTTCCCAGCGATCCATAAATTCACCAAGTGCTTCCTCGCCTTTTTCTGTTAATGTATAATATTTTCTCTTTGGACCAGATGGAGATTCCTTCATTACGCTTGTTATTAGTCCTTCTTTTTGCATTCGTATTAATAACGGATAAATACTTCCCTCACTCGCCATTGTAAAACCATACTTCGCTAGCTTTTCACTCATTTCATAACCGTATATTTCGCCTTCAGAAATAATAGCAAGTAAGCATCCTTCTAAAATCCCTTTCAGCATTTGACTTGTCGACATAATTTAAATCCTCCTAACGATATTTTTTTCCAAATGTTTGCAGGAATTTCATTATAGCTTCTCTAAATAGAGCACTATGAAAACTTTATTATGAAGGGATGTTTTTCATCATGGTTACAAATCGAGTTGTCTTTTTAACAGGTGCTGCAAGTGGTATTGGTTATGAAATGGGAAAGGCTTTTGCAAAAGAAGGTGCAAAAGTTGTGATTACCGATCGACTTGAAGAACGTGCAAAAGAAGCTGCTGAACAATTACAAAATGAAGGTTTTCAAGCTATCGGTTTAAAATGTGACGTTACATCTGAAGAGGAAATTACAGCAGCAATTTCTCAAACAGTTGATCATTTCGGTTCATTACATATATTAATTAACAACGCAGGAATGCAACACGTTTCACCCATTGAAGACTTTCCAACTGAAAAGTTCGAGCTACTAATTCAAATTATGCAAATTGCTCCGTTTATCGCAATTAAGCATGCCTTTCCGATTATGAAACAACAAAAATATGGTCGTATTATTAATGTCGCTTCTATTAACGGCCTTGTCGGATTTGCTGGAAAAGCTGCCTACAATAGTGCAAAACATGGCGTAATTGGATTAACAAAAGTTGCTGCTTTAGAAGGTGCTACGCATGGTATTACTGTTAATGCCCTTTGCCCTGGTTATGTCGATACCCCTCTTGTACGTAATCAACTACAAGACTTAGCTACTACACGAAATGTACCACTTGAAAATGTTTTAGAAGATGTTATTTATCCACTCGTCCCACAAAAGCGCTTATTACAAGTACAAGAAATCGCTGATTATGCGATGTTTTTAGCGAGTGAAAAAGCTAAAGGTATAACGGGACAAGCTGTTGTTATAGATGGTGGTTATACCGCTCAATAAAAATAAAGTTTGCTCAAGAAGAGCAAACTTTATTTTTATTCCCGAGGATCTTCGTACTTTAGTAATTGCCGCGGGAGCTTCTCAATTGCAACAATTACCCCCTCTAGTTTACTTTCAATACGGTGGAGTAAATATAATGTTACAACAATCGGAAACCCTACATTACCTATCATCTTGATCCACTCTTCCATCCTCTTCCCCTCCTTTCATTATATAAGTAAGAGAAAACACTGCATTTAGGCATAAAAAAACAAGCTATTATGTATTAGCTTGTTTTTCAAATAATGATGCAATTTCTCGTTTATAGTCCCCGCGTATAATACCTTTCTCAGTAATAATTCCTGTAATTAATTCATTCGGCGTTATGTCAAATGCTGGATTATAAACATCCGTTCCAATTGGTGCTACTTGTTTTCCAAAGATTTTCGTAACTTCTGTTTCATCTCTTTCTTCAATAATAATTTCAGCTCCAGTTTCTTTCGTAACATCAAATGTTGACAGTGGAGCAGCAACGTAAAATGGGATATTAAAGTGCTTTGCTAAAATAGCTAAATTCATTGTCCCTATTTTATTTGCCGTATCTCCATTTGCGACAATTCGATCCGCCCCTACAATAATTGCATTTATTTCTTTCGTTTGAATAGCATGAGCTGCAGTATTATCTGTAATAAGGGTCACATCAATATTTGCTTGCTTCAATTCCCAGGTCGTTAAGCGACCACCTTGTAAAACTGGTCTCGTTTCACACGCATATGCATGTAAACGCACACCTTTCTCTTTTCCAATATAAAAGGGAGCTAATGCAGTTCCATATCTGGCAGTTGCGATACTTCCAGCGTTACAGATTGTTAAAATATTATCGCCATCTTTAAAACATGTTAACGCATATTCCCCAATATTTCGGCACACCTCTTCATCTTCCTGCTGAATGCGAAGCGCTTCTTCTTCTAATGTTTTTTGTGCTTCTTTTATTGTAGTAATCTCTCGAATAGATTCTCTCATACGATCAATTGCCCAAAATAAATTTACTGCTGTCGGGCGTGACGTTCCTAAATAATTACAATCTCTATTAAACTTCTTTTGAAATTCTTCAATATGTACAGTGTTATATTTTTTTGATGCAAGCGCCAAGCCAAATGCAGCTACAATTCCAATTGCAGGCGCTCCTCGTACTTCTAACATTACGATGCTTTTCCAAACCTCTTCAATAGTCGTCAATGTTTTGTATTCTGTGCTATGCGGCAATTTCGTTTGATTTAATACCGCAATTGCATCACCTTTCCAGCTTACAGATTTCGGAACAGTAACAATTGTACTCACGCTTTTACGCCCCCTGAAACTGTCTGTTGAAATAATGTTCGAAACAGTTGAATATCAGCACTTTTAGATTCATATTTTATTAGTTCTTTACCTAAGGATAGCGCTTGTTTCTTAGCTTGAATTCTTGTTTCTTTATTTTCTATTTCATCTAAATCTGCTACATGAGCTAAACCAATTGTTCTACGAATCAGTTCACATCCGGCAAATCCAACTGCATCAGTAAAGATATTTTGCAAAATAATTGGTAACCATTGTTTTTCTTTCGTATATGCTTCTACACCTTCTCCAATCCATAACTTTGTAAAAGTTTCTACAAAATAACTCCACGTCTTTTCTATATGGAAAAATAGTACACTTCTTTTTTCTTCTTCTCTAGATAAAGCATTTAATAATAGATTTGCAATAAATTGACCTATGTCAAATCCAAATGGGCCATATGTCGCAAATTCTGGATCAATCACTTTCGTTTCAGAAGGTGACGAAAAAATACTACCAGTATGTAAATCACCATGAATAAGAGTTTCTTTTCTTGTTAAGAACTTATATTTATATTGTGCTACTTTTAGTTTTAAAGTTTTATCACTCCAAAGTTCATCAACCACGAGCTGTAAATCTGGCTCATAATCATTTGTATCATAATGTCCAAACGGATCTGTAAACACTAAATCCTCTGTAATTTTACAAAGGTCCGGATTTACAAAGGTACCTTCTAGTACCCTCTTCTCTTCTGACTGTAAACCAAAATCTGAAGTATAAAATAAAACATGTGCTAGAAAACGGCCGATATGCTGGGATAAAAGCGGATATTCTTCTCCGTCTATTAATCCTTTTCTTGTAATTGTTAGTCTTGATAAGTCTTCTATTACCGTTATCGCTAACTCTTCATCATGACTGTACACTACTGGAACATAATCCGGTACATACTGCGCAAAAATTTGTAATGCCTTGCTTTCAATCGTTGCTCTTTTTATAGACAATGGCCAGCTTTCACCAACTACTTTCGCATAAGGCAGTGCTTGTTTTATTATAATTGATTTCTCTCCATCATCTAATTTGAACACGTAATTTAAGTTTCCGTCTCCAATTTCATGACAAACGACATTTGCCTTCGCTTCAAAATAGCCATGATCTTTCGCATATTGTACAGCTGTTATTTCTGTTAATGAATAATATCCCATCGTCTTCTCCCCCTTTTTAAATTCAGAGGTTTTTCTAACATAGAAAAACCTCTTTCCACTAAGAAAGAGGTTTGAAGTTTATCTTCTCCCCTCTTATCTGCCAGAAAGTTTTACTTTCTGCTGGAATTAGCACCGTGCCTTTTGGCGTAATAAACGCCCCATTTCACAATGGTATTACGGTCGGTTGCTGGGCTTCATCGGGCCAAATCCCTCCACCTGCTCTTGATAAGAGTTGTATAATTTTTTGAATTTTTAACTTTATGTTGAAGACTATACCAAGAATAAAAATCACTTGTCAACATTTTATTTGTATAATTCTGGACGGCGATCCGCAAAAACTGGAATTCCTTTACGTACTTCTTTAATTTTCTCGAATTCAAGCTCTCCAAATAAAATTGATTCCTCTTCATTCGCCTCTACTACAACTTCGCCCCAAGGGTCCACAATTAAAGAATGACCCGCAAATACATTATTTGGATCCTTTCCTGCTCTATTACACGCAACAACATAACACTGATTTTCAACTGCTCTTGCTTGCAATAGCAAACGCCAATGTGCTAAACGAACTAATGGCCATTCTGCTACAACAAATAATACTTTTGCCCCTTTAGCAGTATGGACACGCATCCACTCTGGAAAACGAATATCATAACAAATTGTTCCAGCGCATTCGACATCATCTAGCTTAAATTCGCCCGTACCATTACCGGCTATTAAATATTTATGTTCATCCATAAGCTGAAATAAATGTACTTTACTATATTCGTTGACTAGCTGTCCTTCATTATTTACAACATACATCGTATTTGTAACGCCTTGCTCTGTTTGCTTTGCTATAGAACCACCAACAATATGTATATCATATTGCTTCGCCCATTCTATTAACTTTTCTTTCGTTTCCACTCCATCCCTATCTGCAATTTCAGAAAGTCTCGTTAAATCATATCCTGTTGTCCATAGTTCTGGTAAGACGATAACATCTGGCCTTTCCTTCATAGCTTCGCTTATTTTATTTTTAGCATTCTCAATATTTTTTTCTACATCTCCAAAAACAATATCCATTTGAATACATGCGACTTTCATTTTTTCAGCCCCATTCTTATTTTTTTCTTTACAAAATACTGGAAAGATTATATCATTTGTCACTAGAATTGTAACAACTTTCAAAAGAGGTGGAAAGTATGAAATTATTTCAACCTTCTGAGATAGTAACATCATTGCCAACACAATTTTTCGCTTCACTTGTTGCAAAAGTTAACAAAGTCGTTGCAGCTGGTCACGATGTTATTAATCTAGGTCAAGGTAATCCAGATCAACCAACACCGCAGCATATCGTAAAAGCTTTACAAGATGCTGCCGAAAAGACCATTCATCATAAATATCCGCCATTTCGCGGACATGAAAGCTTAAAGGAAGCCGTGGCTACATTCTATAAACGTGAATACGGCGTCGAATTAAACCCCAAAACTGAAGTTGCTATTTTGTTTGGCGGGAAGGCTGGACTAGTAGAATTACCGATTTGTTTTACAAATCCTGGTGATACGATTCTCGTTCCGGATCCAGGTTATCCAGATTATTTATCCGGGGTTGCTTTAGCAAAAGCACACTTTGAAACAATGCCGCTTATTGCAGAAAATAACTTTTTACCAGATTATACGAACATTGATGACTCTATTGCAGAGCGTGCAAAATTAATGTTTTTAAACTATCCAAATAATCCTACCGGTGCTACTGCATCAAAAGATTTTTTTGATGCAACCATTCACTTTGCTAATAAACATAATATATTAGTTGTTCACGATTTTGCTTATGGCGCTATCGGATTTGATGGTCAAAAACCTGTTAGTTTCTTGCAAGCAGATGGTGCGAAAGATATAGGAATTGAAATTTACACATTATCAAAAACTTTCAATATGGCTGGCTGGCGCATCGCTTTTGCTGTAGGGAATGAAAGTGTGATTGAAACAATTAACCTATTACAAGATCATATGTATGTTAGTATATTCGGTGCAGTTCAAGATGCTGCTCGAGAAGCGCTATTAAGTTCACAGTCTTGCGTAATAGACCTTGTAAATAGTTACGAATCTCGAAGAAACGCTCTTATTTCAGCCTGTCACTCAATTGGTTGGAATGTAGACATTCCAAAAGGATCATTCTTTGCATGGCTTCCCGTTCCAAAAGGATATACCTCTGAGCAATTTTCTGATATTTTACTAGAAAAAGCACATGTCGCAGTTGCTCCTGGTGTTGGATTTGGTAAGCATGGGGAAGGGTATGTCCGTGTTGGTCTCTTGCATGCAGAAGATAGATTACGAGAAGCCATTAATCGAATTGATAAATTAAATTTTTTCAAAAAGTAATTGACAACACGAAAAATATCTGACAAAATTCAGTTATCTTAAAAATTTAAACATTTCTAAATACTTCTTATCAAGAGCAGGTGGAGGGACGAGCCCGACGAAACCCGGCAACCGATCTACAATGTAGACACGGTGCTAATTCTCGCAGCATTACGCTGACAGATAAGGAGCTGGTTGTAAAAAAACCTCTCCTTAGCTGAGAGGTTTTTTTATTTAACTAGGAGGTTATAACAATGAGCGGAATTATAGCGACGTATTTAATCCATGATGATTCACATAACTTAGAAAAAAAAGCTGAGCAAATTGCACTCGGTTTAACAATTGGCTCTTGGACTCATTTGCCACACTTATTGCAAGAACAATTAAAGCAGCATAAAGGCAACGTCATTCATGTTGAGGAATTAGCTGAACATGAATATACCAATTCGTATTTACGTAAAAAAGTAAAACGCGGAATTATTAAAATCGAATATCCGCTATTAAACTTCAGTCCAGATTTACCAGCGATTTTAACGACTACATTTGGAAAGCTATCACTTGATGGCGAAGTAAAACTAATTGACTTAACTTTTTCAGACGAGTTAAAAAAACATTTTCCTGGTCCAAAATTCGGGATAGATGGTATTCGAAATCTTTTACAAGTGCATGATCGTCCCCTTTTAATGAGTATTTTTAAAGGAATGATTGGACGAAACATTGGGTATTTAAAAACGCAATTACGCGATCAAGCAATTGGTGGTGTAGATATAGTAAAAGATGATGAAATATTATTTGAAAATGCATTAACACCACTTACGAAACGCATTGTATCTGGAAAAGAAGTTTTACAATCTGTCTACGAAACATACGGTCATAAAACGTTATATGCCTTAAATTTAACAGGACGAACTTTTGATTTAAAAGAAAATGCTAAACGTGCAGTGCAAGCTGGAGCTGATATTCTATTATTTAACGTATTTGCTTACGGACTAGATGTACTACAATCACTTGCAGAAGATGATGAAATCCCAGTTCCTATTATGGCACATCCTGCTGTAAGTGGTGCTTATTCAGCATCCAAGTTATATGGAGTTTCATCACCATTATTACTTGGAAAGCTACTACGTTATGCTGGGGCTGACTTTTCATTATTCCCATCTCCATACGGAAGTGTTGCGCTAGAAAAAGAGGAGGCTCTTGCTATCTCAAAATATTTAACTGAAGACGATGCATTTTTCAAGAAGAGCTTTTCTGTTCCGTCTGCTGGTATTCATCCTGGTTTCGTTCCCTTTATTGTACGAGATTTCGGTAAAGATGTTGTTATTAATGCTGGCGGCGGGATACACGGACATCCAAATGGAGCGCAAGGCGGCGGTAAAGCTTTCCGTACTGCAATTGATGCTACTTTGCAAAATAAACCACTCCATGAAGTAGACGACATAAATTTGCATAGTGCACTACAAATATGGGGAAATCCCTCTTATGAGGTGAAATTATGAGTATTCAAGTATTTTGTGATTTCGATGGCACGATTACAAATAATGATAACATTATGTCCATTATGGAAAAATTCGCACCACCAGAAGCCGAAGAAGTAAAGAATAAAATTTTATCACAAGAACTATCCATTCAAGAAGGTGTTTCTCGATTATTTCAATTAATACCTACTAATCTGCACGATGATATTATTCAATTTTTAATAGAAACTGCTGAAATCCGTAGTGGTTTTCATGAGTTTATACAATTCGTAAAGGAAAATAACATTTCTTTTTACGTGATATCAGGTGGAATGGATTTCTTCGTCTATCCACTCTTACAAGGAATCATTCCAAAAGAGCAAATTTATTGTAATGAAACAGACTTTTCAGCAGAGTTTATTAAAGTTAAATGGCCTCATTCTTGTGATGATCATTGTCATAATCATTGCGGATTATGTAAATCATCATTAATCCGTAAATTAAGTGATACAAATGACTTTCATATTGTAATTGGAGATTCTATTACTGATTTACAAGCCGCGAAACAAGCTGATAAAGTATTCGCTCGCGATTTTCTTATTACAAAGTGTGAAGAAAATCATATTGCTTATACACCGTTTGAAACGTTTCAAGATGTGCAAGCTGAATTAAAACTTTTGTTGGAGGTGAAGGCATGAAACAACTTTTTCGTCAATGGTATGACTTAAGCGAGTTGAAAAAAGAGTTAACAACACGAAATTGGTTTCCAGCAACAAGTGGTAATATTTCTATAAAGGTTAGCCATGAACCACTTACTTTTCTTATTACAGCAAGCGGTAAAGATAAAACAAAAACCACTCCAGATGATTTTCTATTAGTAGATCATGTAGGAGTTCCCGTTTTAGAGACTGAATTACGCCCTTCAGCAGAAACAATATTGCATACACACATTTATAACAATACGAATGCCGGGTGCGTACTTCATGTTCATACAACTGATAATAATGTCATCACAAATTTATATAGTGATGCAGTCACCCTTCAAAATCAAGAAATTATTAAAGCACTCGATATTTGGGAAGAAGGTGCAACAATTCAAATTCCTATTATTGAAAACCATGCCCATATCCCAACGCTTGGAGAAAACTTCCGAAAGCATATACAAGGAGATTCGGGTGCAGTATTAATCCGTAACCACGGTATTACTGTATGGGGCCGAGATAGCTTTGATGCAAAGAAGAGATTAGAAGCTTATGAGTTTTTATTCCAATTTCATATAAAACTATTATCAATTCAAGGAGGCGTTTCTAATGGCGCAAATTCGTATTCATGAAGTAAATACTCGTATTGAAAATGAAGTGGAAGTATCTAAATTTCTACAAGAGGAAGGCGTTTTATATGAGAAATGGAATATTTCTAAACTTCCTACTCATTTAAATGAAAATTATTCGTTAACAGATGAAAACAAAGCTGAAATATTAGCTGTGTTTTCAAAAGAAATCGCTGATGTTTCAGCACGCCGTGGTTATACAGCACATGATGTAATTTCACTTTCAAATAGCACCCCTAACCTTGACGAATTATTAATTAATTTCCAAAAGGAACACCATCATACAGATGACGAAGTTCGCTTTATCGTCAGTGGTCATGGCATTTTCGCTATTGAAGGTAAAGATGGGAAATTCTTTGATGTTGAACTTGAGCCAGGCGATTTAATATCTGTTCCTGAAAATGCAAGACATTATTTTACCTTGCAAGATGATCGCCAAGTTGTAGCTATTCGTATTTTTGTGACAACTGAAGGCTGGGTTCCAATCTATTAAGGTAGTTAGTTGAATAAAAGGACTTGGACCCCCTTTTCCAAACTTTTATTCACTCTACATATATACATCCTCCTATGGAACAGGCTTATTTCATTTTGAAATAAGCCTGATTTTTTATTTACTTGAAAGTACTATTTCATCACAAATTTAACATCTTGATTTTTCAAGTGCATTTTTCGAACATTTTTTGAACATTTATTGAATTTTTTCTGAAAATTCTGTTTTATATGTGATATACTACAATTAACTAAGAAGGAAAATAATATCGCAAACAGAGGGGGATAATCATGAGCTTACTTATCGCACTTATACTTGGAGTTACATGTGGAGCATTTCCTGTTATTTTAGGAGCTATTATGGAAGAGTTAGAAATTGGTGTTTTAGGATTTGTCGCATCTTGTGTAAGCGCTTTATTATTTGGTTTATTCGGCGCTATTCCTGTTTCAATTCTGTGTGCTTTTTATATAATACGCCATGCTCGTACAAAACAATTTGGCCCTAATCACATCGCACAAATTATCCCGTTCCCGGTTGAACGATGCCGCCGGGCTTCTAACTTATAATTATAAAAATTAAAGATGACTAAATAAATAAAAGTCCTCATTTGAGGACTTTTATTTATTTTCTTCTAGAAATTGAAACAATTCTTGTAGATGTAGGGCATCTTCACCATAGCTAATAGATACATAAAATATGCCGTCAATCTCAGCTTGCATATAAAGATCCACTCCATCACGATCATATTTCAATGCTAAATAAAACTCCATTTCTTCTAACATCTTTTTTGAGGTTCGAATTACATAATGCCCCTTCTCATCTCTTCCATATTCAAATTCTGGTTCAAAATCATATTTTTGTTTAAAAGCTTCTTTTTGTCTTTCATTAATTTGCATACAAGTAGCTCGCTGTACAGTATCAATCATCTCATCAAACTTTTGAAGGTCCACCTCGTTTACCCCCTTATATATTTTTTATATAATACTTGTGTTCCACTATTTTCTTCGCCATCCTTAATTAACTCTTCATACAATTCTTTCGCCAAACTTAAGCCTGGGACTGGTAATTGTAATTTTTCTGCTTCCTCTAAAGCAATTTTCATATCTTTCATAAAATGCTTTACATAAAATCCTGGCTCAAAGTCTCCTTTTAACATTCGAGGAGCTAAATTACTTAATGACCAGCTACCTGCTGCTCCTGTTGAAATACTCTCTAACACTTTATCTGGATTCAGTCCAGCCTTCTTCGCGTAAGCAACAGCTTCACATACTCCAATCATATTGGAAGCAATGGCAATTTGATTGCACATTTTTGTATGTTGTCCACTCCCAGCTGGTCCTTGTAATTGAATGTTTGTTCCTAACTTTTCAAGTAAAGGTAAGCATCTATCATATATTTCTTTCTCTCCACCTACCATAATTGCGAGTTTTGCTTCTTTCGCGCCAACATCTCCTCCTGAGACAGGTGCATCTAACGTATATATTTTTTTGCTTTTTGCAACTTCATTAATACGTTTTGCTAAAGTAGGTGTAGATGTCGTAAAGTCAATTGCTATCGTACCTTCTTTTGCATGTTCTATAATTCCTTCTATACCAAAATACACTTCTTCTACATCATGTGGATATCCAACCATTGTCATTACAATATCAACTTGCTTCACTAACTCTTTTGGCGTATTACACCAATTTGCACCAGCTTGCACTAAAGAATCTGTTTTTGCTTTCGTTCTATTATATACATATACTTTATGACCATCTTGCATTAAGTGATAAACCATACTTTTTCCCATTACGCCAATACCAATGAAACCTATTGATACAGTTTTATGTTCCATTTTCTCATCCCCTTTGTTCTAATAAATCATTTACCATCTTTCGGAACTCTTTATTAAAGTCATCATCCATACTATTTTTCACATTTGAAAATAACATAACAAAAATTCCTTTTTCTTTATTAAAATTATTGAAAGTGTTCCAACCAGATAACACACCATGATTATGAAAATAATCTGGATATATATAAAAACTAAATGCATATTTCCGTTCTGCTGAAGGCGAAAACATTGCTTGTATACTTTGTTCAGAAAGAAGTTTTCCATTTATAATTGCTTCGTCTAACTTCTTCATATCTCCAACTGTCGTATACATCTCACCACAACCATATAGCCAATCCATGCCTAACTTCTGCGCTGGTACAAGCTCTTTATCTTTTTTCACATAACCCTTTGCAAAATTTTTATCTCCAGGTACCATATTTCCCATACCGGATTCATGCATATCTGCTTTTATAAATATGTTTTCTTTTATGTAATCTCCTAAAGGTTTTTTGGAGATATGTTCTATTATATAAGCAAGAACCATATAATTATAATCTGTATATCTCCAACCTGTTCCTGCAGGAAATTCTAAATTTTGACGTCCAATCCAATTAATTAACTGTAAACGGGAAGCAGCATTCACATTTCCTTTCGCATGTTCAGGTAAACCAGAGGTATGCGTTAATAAATGATATAGCGTAATATTTTTATTCTCCGGAAATGAAGGAATATATTTATTTACATTATCTTGAATATTCAATTTACCTTGTTCTTGCAACTGTAAAATAGATGTGGCAACAACTGTTTTCGTAATAGAACCGATACGATATTTTGTTTGAGGCGTATTTTCTATTTTATTTTGAACATCAGCATACCCATATCCTTTATTCAATATAACATGCTCTTTATCTGTTACCAAAACTGTTCCATTAAATTGCTTTCCGACTAAATATTGATCTAATTTTTGAGATATGCTAGCATAATCAATTTGTTGCTCTTCTTTTTCTTCTATATTCCCTTGTACTTCCGATTCAATAGTAGGATTCACTTTAGTTGTTAATACAGTGTTTTCCTTTATATTGGGGCTAACAAGAAAATAGTATACTCCGCCGCCAACTATAGCAGACAGTGAAGCCATCACCATTACTTTTTTTATCATATTGATCCTCCATAATTCCTTCGCTAAAAATTATCCCCCCTATTCTATTATCAAACAATAAAAAAAAATCGCAACAATTTGTTGCGAAAAATTACATTTTTTCTTTTCTATACACACATACTTGATTCTTTCCATTTTTTTTCGCTTCATATAATGCAATGTCCGCTCGTTGCATTAATTCTTCTCTTGTAGTTCCTTGTTCATATAACGCAACTCCAAAGCTAGCTGTTAACTTCGAAATTCCAGTAAATTGCTTTGTTTCAATAAAGAATCGTAATGACTCCGCAACTTGAAATGCTTCCTTTTCTACTGTATTTGTCACTAATATAATGAATTCTTCTCCTCCCCATCTTGCAAATACATGTTGCTGCTCCACTTTAGATTTCATAAGCTCTGCAAGTTGTATTAATGCTAAATCGCCAAAATCATGACCATATGTGTCATTAACTGTTTTAAAATTATCTATATCAAATAAAATGATTGCTATTTTCTCATCACTACGTATTACCTTTTCCCATTCTACCTCTAGTATTTGTTGAAACTTTAAACGATTATAAATCTCTGTCAATGAATCTATCATAGCAAGTCTTTCTTGTTCTTGATAGATTTCATCTAATTCTGTAATTTCCGTGCACTTTACAATAAATCTTGATAAATCTTCTGGCAATGGTGTCGCACGTAATAGAAAAGTAGATACTGCCCCTTCATAATTTAACATCTTAATTCTTCTACCACTAGATAAAGTATCGTCTAGCCATGTTATATCATGCGTCGTCGAGTAGTATCCATTTTCTCTAATAAAATGTTCAGCAAATACTAAATGTTGCTCACGATAGGCAAACAAATTTTCATATCCGAAAAAAGCTAAAAAATTTGTATTACAATCAACTATTTCATCATCTTCTACTATAAATAATAGATCATTTTGAAAATCAAACATCGTTTGAAGCAATTCCTGCTGCAAACTAACTTGCCTTACTAAAGAAAGTTGATACAAACTCTTATTCACTTCCTCTAACACTGCTTGCGGAGTTACAGGAGCTATTACAATATTACGTATTCCTAATGCAAGTACATCTGTGAATTCTTTTGTTATTTGTTGATCCCAAATGACAATGAATGTACTGTGCGGAGT
>NZ_JBEUTW010000243.1:0-21712 GCF_040492675.1 Bacillus sp. AP50 | reverse complement strand
ATATCGTTCATATGCAACATAAAAACATGTTAAAGCTGTTTGCAATAAAAGGATTGACCATAAAAATGTAGTCTCTCTCCACCTTTTTAAAAGGAAAATAAATGAAAGTACTGTACATATTAAAAACGTCGTCTTAATAAAATTATATATTTCATTCATATCCTTTGCAGAAACATTGAATACTTCAATATTATGCTCTATAGAATAATACGGTTTTTTCCAAAGAATTTCTGGCTTCAAAACTAAATAACTCTCTATCATAGATTCCTTATCAGTTTTCCACCATTCCTTCATTTTATCAATCGCTATTTTTTCTTCTAATTCCATAAATTCATGTGCTTCAAGATTAGGGTATTTTGCATGTAACTCTATTTCAAGTTCCCCCATATCCTTACCTTCTGGGTAACCTTTCCCTTGATACGTTCCAAGTAATAACGGATTCCCTGCCCCAGCAGTTAGTGGGATAAATTTATCAAATTGAATGTAATTGCGAGCCCACCATGGTCCAAGTACGATAAGTCCTATTCCTATGCTTATAATCGCTTGCTTCATCATAATACGGAATGGGTAGCGTTTCATTAAAAGATACCCAAATAGTAAGATTGGATATAAGGCAATTTGTACACGGAGGTACAGTGCTAAAAAGTAGAAAATTAATACAATCAGAAGATGTTTCGTTTTATGAGTATCAGCTAATTTTAAACTCCAATATACTAATCCTAATGAAAGGAATAGAAACGGTCCTTCTGTTAAAGTTAAATTTTCCATAACAATCTCTGGAGGATACACAGCTAATAAGAAAGCACCTATTAATCCTGCAGCAGAATTCAATAAATAAGTACCAATCTTATAAGTTAGCAAAATACTAAGTACCCCTAATAGGATAATAATTAATTTTGCTACAAAAAGACCTTCACTGCCATTTCCAAAAAAATAAAATACAACAGCTAATAAAGCTGGAAAACCCGGCATAATATGAATCGTTGGTTTATCTGGTTCATGATATGTTAACATCCCTGTTTCCAATAAAATATTTGCCGTTTTTTGATAACCTATATCATCGCTAGCTATAGATAGATCTGCACCATGTGTTTGTAAAGTTGCAAAACGAAGTGCAAAACCGACTATCATAATAATCCCTAAAAGGATTATATTAGATTTGCGAGTAAATCGCCCTAACATCTCATCTTCTCCCTTCAGATACATAATTTTCAAAATATATTTCTATATTTTTACAACACAATACGTTCTATAATAAATACTTTTTATACAAAGTACAACAATAGAAAGTTGATTTACAAAGTTTATATGCGTTAAACTTATACAGATGTTCTTGTAATCTTCTTCCTTCCAAAAGGCTTGTATATATGATGCAAGACATAAAAAACTTGAGGAGATAAAAATTCTATGATGGAACAAAAGCAACTTGTTTCTGTTGTCATACCCCTGTATAACACGGAAAAATATATTGAAGAAACGATGCAGTCAATACTAGATCAAACATATAAAAACATTGAAATTGTAATTGTAGATGATGGAAGTAAAGATCAATCACCTTCTATTGTGAAAAACCTTGCTGAAAAATACCCAGGGCAAGTAAAATACGTTCATCAAAAAAACCAAGGTGTTTCGGTAGCCCGTAATACAGGTATCGAAAATGCTAGCGGAGAATATATCGCTTTCCTTGATAGTGACGACTTATGGCATCCAACTAAAATTGAGAAACAAATCGAGAGTATGCATAAAAACGAAATGGACGCGTGCTATTGTGGTTATATGAATTTCTACGAAGAAACAGGCGAGAAGGTTGAACATACAACAAACTTTATTAAAGGTGATATGGCAAAAGCATTCCTAACACATCAAGTTGTTGCTCAAACAAGTACTTGGATTTTCAAACGATCCATCGTAATGGATCATAACATTCGTTTTACACCAGGATGTAGTTGGGGAGAAGATTTAGAGTTTTTATTTAAACTTATGAGTTTGACAAATGTATGTTATGTCGATGAATACTTAACTTATTATAGAATCTTATCAGAAGGAAATCTTTCTTCTAAGTATAAAGATTATGAATTAAAAACAACAAAAGAGCTAGAAGTATTCAATCGTATGAAAGATTGGGTACATAATAAATCTCAAGACTTCATTACGAAAGACCCTCAGTCACTGATTGAGATTCTTGAGACTTATTTATTCCCTTATACAGTCATCAATAACGCTTGTATATATATTAAAGAAAACTCTCGATTAGATAAATCACAAGTTCAATTAATCAAAAAAGATATAAGGAAATATTGCCGTAAAATCTATTCAAAGAATGGAAAGCGTAGTAAAAAACTATATGCAATGCTTTGGTTTGTACGAATTAAATTTCTGTTTTCTTAAACTGAAAATATAACGATACTCTCTCTTTCTGTGAACAAATTAAATTTACAAATAGGACAAACTAACCGGGTCCTAAAGAATAGAAAGGTCTTTTCTCATGAAAACAAATAAAATTCTAAAAAACGCATCCTACCTCTTTGTAGGAAACATTACTGTCCGCTTTGTACTGGCTATTGCAACAATTTTCTTTGCAAGATATGTTTCTCCAAGTGATTACGGTATGTTTACAACTGCGTTAGCAGTTTCAGCTGTTATTTGTTACTTTACAGATGCAGGTTTAACACATACGTTTATGCGTGAAGGAACGAGAAGCGATGCTAATATTAGTGTGCTAATAAGTAGTTATTTACGTATTCGTTTAATATTAGCTATCGTAATTTCTGTACTTTTCGCTATTTTTTCCCAGTTCTTCTATCCCGATGCTTACTTACGTGCGATGGTATATTGGGTTGTCCTACCAACAATGTTCGGAGCAACCTTACAAGGTGTTGGTATGGCTTACTTCCAAGTAACAGAACGCATGCAATTTACAGCTATTATTTCTGTACTACAAGGTGTAACAGCTGCTGCTGCCCTATTACTAGGGATGTCTTTCCAATGGTCACTTATGATGGTTGCTGCCATGTACGGGGTATCTAGTCTTGTAACAGGTGTTATCGCCTTTATAATGACAATACGTTACACGAAAGTCCATAAGGGTTGGGATAAAGGCATTTTAGATCAACTACTTATTTTCACGATCAACGGAATCATTATTATGCTCTTACCACAATTGGGCCCTATTATATTAGAAAAGGTTTCAACATATAAGCAAGTTGGATTCTTTGGTGCTGCATCTAAAATACCTGCTGTACTATATCAAATACCTGGAGTAATTGCAGCTGCTTTTTATCCAAGACTTTTTGCTTTTGGTAATGAGAAAAATATTGAAGAACATAGAAAATTATCAAGTTTTGAATTAAAACTTATGTCTTTTTTAGGAATGGGAATTTCTATCCCCTTTATTGCTGATCCAAGTTTCTGGATTGTTAGTTTATTAGGAGAAAAATACGCTCCCGCTGGTGACGCTCTTGCTATTCTAGCGTTTATGGTTATTTTACAATCAATTAACTATCCACTAGCCGATAATTTAACAACGATTGGCCAGCAATGGAAACGTGCAACAACAATGACTATTGGATTAGTTGTTGCCATCATAGGTTATATTGTATTAGGTAGTAAATATGGAATGATGGGGGCAGCTGCCGCAGCCATCATTACCGAAATTACACTATTAATTGGATTTACCCTCTTTATTCGTAAAGGCATGCAATTATTAGTTAAAGGAATTATATTTAATTCCTTAGCCTTTATTATTAGTTACGGTATATACCGAATTGCATTAATCAACTTACCACCATTAGTTGCTTTAACTCTTACTGGTATACTATACGGTATAATCGGAATTGTAATTGATCCTCAAATACGTGGATTCGTTTTAGGATTTATAAAACAAAAGCTTATTCGCAAACATGCTTAAAAGCAAAAAGCTTTTCCTATTTAAAAATGGAAAAGCTTTTTGCTTTTTTATATACCATCATTTTTCTTCAGTAAAAAAATGCTATATATTCCAGCTCAAATTGACTTACTTTCTGAAAATGCCTTATACTAAATTACATGTAAACTATGAACTTCAACGCTTGTAAAAATATATATGCTTCAACAAAAATATATATTTTCTCATGTTAAAACTAAAGAACACACCTTTAAAAATTGGTGTGTTTTTATATGCTACCTAAAAACTAGTTGCTACATGTAACGACTTTCAAAGGAGGATTATCAATTTTTATGAGCATAAAGCCGAATAATAAATTCTTTTCCAAGAAAACAATAATAATTATGCCAATATTATTATTGTGCGCTTTTGCTTTTCATTATTTCTTTTTAACATCTAATCAAGCCTTTTCTGGTACAGGGGATGCGTTACGTCAATTTGGTTTTTTTACGTTTCTTCTACAACATGCCTTTAAAGATGGCAACCTTTTTTGGTCTTTTGATTATGGATTAGGTGGAGATTTATTTGGAGAGTTTAGTTATTATTACAGCACATCACCGTTTTTCTGGATTACACTGTTACTACCTAAACTAAGTCTTGAGCAAGTATATGACGTGAAATTATACATGAGTATTTTAAAAAACTTTTTAGCTATGGTATTCATGTATGGTTCTTTACGTTACCATAATAAAACAGCATTCTCATCTTTTGTTGCTGCTATTATATATGGTGGTTGTATTACTTTCATCCGTCACTCTTTACTATGGGATTTCATGGCTGATGCCATTGTATTTTTACCATTAGTAATATGGGGACTTGATAAATATATTATTGAAAAGAAGCGCGGACTTTTCCTAATCGCTGCTACTTTAATGTTAGCATCAAACTTTTATTTTGCTTTTATCACAAGTATTTTCATATTTATTTATGCATTATTCCAATACTTTGCGACACAACAAAATAAAACGATTGTCTCTTTTCTAACTTATTATATTAGAATCGGTTTATTGTATGGATTATCACTCGGTTTAGCCGCCGTTTGCTTCCTCCCATCAGTTAATGCCGTATTTAGTGCTGATCGACTATCAAAAAAGTTTGAGATACCATTATTATTTGAAGATAAATTTTATAAAGATTTAATGGAAAATATTTTCTTCATGTATAATGCTGAAAATCATCAATTAGCTTTACCAGCTTTAATTTTATTCTTAATCGTATTTGGAATGTTTATACGTGATAAACTCGTTAAAAATAAAGTATTCTTTACGTTATTCATGTTCATTCTGTTTATGCTTCCATATACATATTCTGTGTTTAATGGTTTTTCAGCAATGCAATCTAGATGGTTCTATTTATTTGTATTTGTAATTGCCCAAACAATTGCATACATTCTAGATTGGATGATTATTCATAAGAAAGACTACAAATTACCTTATTTAATAAGTTTATTAGTGTCTATTGGATTATTCATTTATGCATTTTATAGAAAAGCAAATATAAATGTAACTGATAAACCTTTACAAGACGTTGATAACATTTTACTCGGAACTGTCGTTCTTTCTGTTATTACAGTATGTTTATGGCGTTATATTTCCAAACCTTTCATACAATTTTTAGTTGTATTGAATGTACTCGTTAGCACAATTTCTATGAATTATATGTATGCGAATAATATACTTAGCACCGTTTACGGACAGAGCCAGATTTCAACTGAAAAGTTACACGAACCAGGCTATGATAATAAAGAAGAAATTGCTGCAATTCGCTACATACAAGAAAATGATAAAGACTTTTATCGTATTCTTAATCCATATAGCGAATATAACACACCGATGCTACAAGGATATCATGGCGTAAGTACGTATCAAAGCTTAGTTAATTATTATGTCCATGACTTTATGAAAAATAAATATGGTGTATTCCAAATGTACGATACACCTTCAATGTTTTATCAAGCTGATAGTCGACTACTACTCGAAAATATGCTAGGTATAAAATATCGCGTATTAAGTGCTGATACAGATTCAAAGAATGTACCTTATGGATATAAACTATTACAGCAAGTAGGACCATATAATATTTACAAAAATGACTATGCTTTACCGTTAGGATATGTATATGATTCGGCTATAAGTGAAGAAGAATTTTCTAAATTAAACTTCGCTCAGCGTGATCAATTATTATTACATGCTGTTGTCGTTAATAATACAAAAGAATTTTCATTAAACCATTTTAATAAACAAGACCTCAAATCAAAGGCAGTATCTATTAAAACGGAAAAAGCAAAATTCGAAAACATGGAAAAACAAGAAAATAAACTAATTGTTCATGGCTTTGGAAATATGATTGTACCTATCAATTATCCTGATACACCTGGTGATCTACTGATAGAATTAAAATTAAAAAATGCAGGCACATTCAATGCAACTGTTAATGGAAAAACGATAGGAAAAGGGGACGATGCTGGTGCATACTCTTATCCGTTAGAAAGGTTTGTTTACAATTTGGGCAATGAGCGTCCAGAAAACCTAACTATCTCTATTGATATGGCAGGTGAGTATGAATTAGGTGACTTGCAAGCAAATATTGTAAACTATGAAAGTGTACAAAAAGAAACAAAAAAACTAACTGAAAATAGGCTTGAAAATATTTATTATAAGAACAATTATTTAAAAGGGGATATCAAATCAAATAAAGACGGGCTCTTATATTTATCTGTCCCATATAGTAAAGGCTGGACTATAAAAATTGATGGAAAAGAAACAGAATTTACGAAAGCGAATTCTGCCTTTATCGGTGTTCCCATTACAAAAGGTTCACATGTAATCGAAATGACTTACGTTACACCTTACTTCAAATTAGGTATGATTATATCAATCATCTCACTAATTATCTGTATAGCTTTACTAATTTTCAAAAATCCAAAAGCACGACGAAAATTTTCTTTTAAAAAGCAATAATGAGCAATCAATGAATCATGAATCTATCCAATTGGATAGATTCATATAAAAACGCATAACATTGTTTTAACCCACTACAAACAAGGAGTGTCAAAAATGACTCTTTCAATCGTTGTACCATGCTACAATGAAGAAAAGGTGCTTCGAGCCTTTTATTCAGAGACTTCTCTTGAAATTCATAAATTAACTACCGATTATGAATTTGTTTTTGTTAATGATGGTAGTAAAGATGATACTTTAAATATTTTACGTGATTTAGCTAGTTCAGATTCGTCAGTACACTACATATCATTTAGTCGAAACTTCGGAAAAGAAGCTGCAATGTTAGCTGGTTTAAAATATGCTACAGGCGATGCAATTGTTATTATGGATGCTGACTTACAACACCCTCCTACGTTAATAAAAGAACTGTTAGAAGGATATAACGACGGCTACGACCAAGTCATTGCAAAAAGAACAAGAACTGGTGATTCACCCGTTCGCTCTTTCGTCTCTCGTCTTTACTATAAAGTGATGAATAAATTTGTAGATATTGAATTAGTAGACGGTATTGGTGACTTTAGACTTTTAAGTCGAAGAGCAGTAGATTCTTTATTATCTTTAAGTGAATACAACCGATTTTCAAAAGGCTTATTTTCTTGGATCGGTTATAACGAATTAATCATTGAATATGAAAATGTATTACGTTCTGATGGAGAAAGTAAATGGACCTTCTCGAAATTATTAAATTACGGAATTGATGGTGTAATTTCATTTAATAATAAACCGTTACGTCTATCTATATATCTCGGATTACTAACAACCATTTTAGGACTTTTATACGTAATCACTACGTTCGTTCAAATCATCCTTGGTGGTGTGGAAGTTCCTGGTTACTTTACTCTCATTTCCGCTATACTATTTATTGGCGGTATTCAACTCATATTCCTAGGTGTTATTGGTGAATATATCGGTCGTATTTATTATGAAACAAAACGTAGACCGCATTTTATTGTAGCTGAAAAGAAAGTTAGTGAAGTTAAACAAAAGGCATAACCAAAAAGTTACTTCTGTAGGTAGAAGTAACTTTTTTATATACTAACATTTACAAACACTTCTTTTGAAAAAATATACATTTTGAAATGATGGCATTATATGAAAGAATTTAGTATCATGATTCAAGGTACTATTTCAAGTTGGACGGAGGATACTATGAGCTTATTAACAGTTGAAAAATTAGGACATACATTTGGTGATCGTACATTATTTAAAGATGTATCTATGCGATTATTAGCAGGTGAGCACGTTGGATTAGTTGGTGCAAACGGTGTTGGTAAATCAACATTCATGAATATCATTACTGGTCAGCTTATTCATGACCAAGGTCGTGTAGAATGGACACCGGGCACACATTACGGCTACTTAGATCAGCATACTGTTTTAACGCCTGGACGTACAATCCGTGACGTACTAGCGGATGCATTTTTACCGTTATTCGAAAAGGAAAAAGCTTTAAATGAAGTTACAGAAAAAATGGGAACTGCTACACCAGAAGAACTAGAAGAACTTCTTGAACAAATGGCAGAAATACAAGATGCACTTGAAGCAGGTGGTTTCTATTTACTAGATATGAAAATTGAAGAGGCTGCACGTGGTCTTGGAATTGATGCTATTGGTTTAGATCGTGATGTTTCAGCACTAAGTGGTGGACAACGTACAAAGGTATTGCTTGCAAAGCTATTACTTGAACAGCCAGAAGTGTTATTGCTTGATGAACCTACTAACTATTTAGACGTTGAACATATTCATTGGTTAACAAATTATTTGAAAGAATATCCACATGCATTCTTATTAATTTCTCATGATACAGAATTTATGAACAAATGTGTTGATGTTATTTTCCATCTAGAATTCACAAAAATGACACGCTATACAGCGACATATGAAAAATTCCTAGAACTAGCAGAAATCAATAAAAACCAACATATAAACGCTTATGAAAAGCAGCGCGAGTTTATCAAAAAGCAAGAAGACTTCATTGCAAAAAACAAGGCTCGTTATTCAACGACAGGTCGTGCAAAGAGTCGTCAAAAGCAACTTGATCGCATGGAACTTATTGATCGCCCAGAAACAGCAATTAAACCTGAATTCTCATTTAAAGAAAGTCGCGCAAGTAGTCGCTTCGTCTTTGAAGGTGAAAATGTAGAAATCGGATATACACATCCGCTACTACCAAAGCTATCAATGACGATCGAACGTGGTGAAAAAATTGCTATTGTTGGATGTAACGGTGTTGGTAAATCAACGTTACTAAAAACAATCTTAGGTAAAATTAAGCCTTTAAGCGGTAAAACAAGCCTTGGTGACTTCTTAGAGCCTGCATACTTTGAGCAAGAAGTTAAAGCTGACAATATAACACCAATTGATGATGTATGGAATACATTCCCTGGTTTAGACCAGCATCAAATTCGTGCGATGTTAGCAAAATGCGGATTAAAAAATGAACATATTTCTCGCCCATTAAGTCAATTAAGTGGTGGAGAACAAGCAAAAGTTCGTTTATGTAAGCTAATGGGTGAGGAAAGTAACTGGCTACTATTTGATGAGCCGACAAACCATCTTGATGTTACAGCAAAAGCGGAACTTAAGAAGGCTATGAAAGCATATAAAGGAACAATCCTCCTTGTATGTCACGAACCGGACTTCTATGAAGATTGGATTACAAAAGTTTGGGATGTTGAAGAATGGTCTCAAAATAGTAAATAGTCTTTAAGAAAAAACTCCTTGTGTAGACAAGGAGTTTTTTACTTATTTTTATTAAGAATTTTTTATATTGTAGTATCCTATAAGTCGTAATCGAAATTCTTTTAATTCCGGATACGCCTCTAAATTTGCTAACATACCTCTAATTACTGGAATTCTTGGATTAAGCAATCGTATTTCCGCCTCTAAAACATCTAACGTTACTAACAACTCATCATCCTCTAATTGATCAGCTAAACTACGCTTAAATACAATAATTTCTTTTAAAAAATGCTCTTTAACTTGTTCCTTAATAAGCTCTGATTTACAAAGGAATTCTCCAAGCTTTTCTTCATGTAAAATAGGTTCTTCCGAAGATTCTACTAAGCCATCTACTAAATGATCTACTCTTTTTAAAATAAAAGCAGCGACATACGATAAATCAATTTCTGGTGCTTGTAAAATAATTAACTCTAAATAACCACGGCATATGCCTTCTACTATAATTACTAAATCCAATAAATATGGCATAACCTTTTCACCATAAATGGACAATAAACTATTCCGATAAAATGCATGAGACTCTAACTTCATCCGCATCATAAATTCTTCTACTTCTTTATTAAACGGAATTGCATTTTCTCTCGCATGCATAATAATAAATTCTTTATGCTTTTGTATATCATTAAACTGACAATGTAATTGTTTTGCAAATTTTTCACGTGGTAATAAAGACTCTTGTTCAATATCCAGCATTTTCTTTTGGATTTTGTCATAATAATATCGAAGTGTCGCTAATAAAAGCTCATCTTTCGATTTAAAATATAAGTAAAAAGCTCCCTTAGATATACCACTAGCTGTCACAATTTCCTGCACTGATGTCGCATTTACACCCTTAGTAGCAAATAACTTCATAGCCGATTCTATAATTAAACGCTCTTTTTCTTTCATATCTTCTCTCCTAAATTTAATCTCGCATCTTATTATAAATGTATTATACCATCCCTTTTTATTGACGATTGACCGAACGGTCAGTTATATTATGTATTAGACTGACCAGTTGGTCAATATAATACAAAGGGAGCGCAAACATGAACAAAATCATCAATTTCTCGTTAAAAAATAAGTTCGCAGTTTGGCTACTAACCATTATTGTTACTATTGCGGGGATCTACTCTGGACTCAATATGAAGCTGGAAACAATTCCTGATATTACAACACCGATTGTGACAGTAACTACGGTCTATCCTGGTGCTACACCAGAAGAAGTAGCTGATAAAGTTTCAAAGCCGATGGAAGAACAACTACAAAATTTAAGCGGTGTTAACGTTGTGAGTTCATCATCTTTTCAAAACGCATCTTCTATTCAAGTAGAATACGATTTTGACAAAAATATGGAAAAAGCAGAAACAGAAATTAAAGAAGCTCTCACAAATGTAAAACTCCCAGAAGGTGTTAAAGATCCTAAAGTTTCACGAGTAAACTTCAATGCTTTTCCCGTTATTTCGTTAAGCGTAGCAAGCAAGAATGAATCTTTAGCTACTTTAACTGAAAATGTAGAAAAAAATGTTGTACCGGGATTAAAAGGACTTGATGGTGTTGCATCTGTTCAAATTGCTGGTCAACAAGTAGATGAAGTACAGCTCATCTTTAAGAAAGATAAAATGAAAGAACTAGGACTAAGTGAAGATACTGTAAAAAATGTGATTAAAGGATCGGATGTATCTTTACCACTTGGCTTATACACATTTAAAGACACGGAAAAATCAGTTGTTGTAGATGGCAATATTACAACGATTAAAGCATTAAAAGAACTTAAAATCCCAGCTATACCTTCCTCACCTAACGGTCAAGGTAGTCAAAATGCTGGCGCTGGTGCACAAACGCCACAAATGAATCCAGCCGCTATGAACGGGATTCCAACAGTTACATTAGATGAAATTGCTGACATTAAAGAAGTTGGGAAAGCAGAATCCATTTCTCGAACAAATGGAAAAGAAGCAATTGGAATTCAAATTGTGAAGGCCTCTGATGCAAATACAGTTGATGTTGTAAATGCAGTAAAAGATAAAGTAAAAGAACTTGAGAAAAAGTATAAAGACTTAGAGATTATTTCAACATTCGACCAAGGTGCACCTATTGAAAAATCAGTTGAAACAATGCTAAGCAAAGCAATTTTCGGTGCTATCTTTGCGATCGTTATTATTATGCTGTTCCTACGAAATATTCGAACAACGTTAATCTCTGTCGTTTCAATACCACTTTCTTTATTAATTGCTGTTTTAGTCATAAAGCAAATGGATATTACGCTTAACATTATGACACTTGGAGCAATGACCGTTGCTATAGGCCGCGTTGTCGATGACTCAATTGTTGTTATTGAAAATATTTACCGACGTATGTCGTTATCAGAAGAGAAATTGCGCGGAAAAGATTTAATTCGTGAAGCTACGAAAGAAATGTTTATCCCAATTATGTCTTCTACCATCGTAACAATTGCTGTATTTTTACCACTTGGACTAGTAAAAGGTATGATTGGTGAAATGTTCTTACCATTCGCCTTAACTATCGTCTTCGCTTTATTAGCATCATTACTAGTAGCAGTTACAATCGTACCGATGCTAGCTCATTCCTTATTTAAGAAAGAGAGCATGAGGGAAAAAGAAGTACATCATGAAGAAAAACCAAGTAAATTAGCAAATGGGTATAAACGCATACTTGCATGGGCTTTAAATCACAAAATTATTACATCAAGTATCGCTGTCCTTCTATTAGTTGGTAGTCTTGCACTTGTACCAGTTATCGGTGTAAGTTTCTTACCTTCTGAAGAAGAAAAAATGATTATCGCAACATACAACCCTGAACCAGGTCAAACGTTAGAAGACGTTGAAAAAATTGCAACAAAAGCTGAGAAGCACTTCCAAAATAATAAAGACGTCAAAACAATTCAATTCTCATTAGGTGGCGAAAACCCAATGAGTCCTGGTCAATCAAACCAAGCAATGTTCTTCGTGCAATATGATAACGACACGAAAAACTTTGAAAAAGAGAAAGAACAAGTCGTTAAAGATTTACAGAAGATGTCTGGCAAAGGCGAATGGAAAAACCAAGACTTCGGAGCAAGTGGCGGTAGTAACGAAATTAAACTATACGTTTACGGAGATAGCTCAGAAGACATTAAGCCTGTTGTAAAAGATATTCAAAATATCATGAAGAAAAATAAAGACTTAAAAGATATAGATTCTAGTATTGCAAAAACATATGCAGAGTACACTTTAGTCGCAGATCAAGAAAAGCTGAGTAAAATGGGCTTAACGGCTGCTCAAATTGGAATGGGACTTTCTAATCAACATGATCGCCCTGTTCTGACAACAATTAAAAAAGACGGTAAAGATATCAATGTATATGTAGAAGCTGAAAAACAAAATTATGAAACAATCGATGACTTAACAAATCGCAAAATTACAACACCACTTGGTAATGAAGTAGCTGTGAAAGATGTTATGACTGTAAAAGAAGGTGAAACATCGAATACAGTAACACACCGAGATGGACGTGTTTATGCAGAGGTTAGTGCCAAATTAACATCTGATGACGTTTCAAAAGCATCTGCTGCAGTACAAAAAGAAGTAGATAAAATGGATCTTCCTTCTGGTGTAGATGTTTCTATGGGCGGTGTTACTAAAGATATTCAAGAATCATTCAAGCAACTTGGCCTAGCGATGTTAGCTGCGATTGCCATTGTATACTTCGTTCTTGTCGTTACATTTGGTGGTGCCCTTGCACCATTCGCAATTTTATTCTCGCTACCATTTACAATTATTGGGGCTCTTGTTGCCTTATTAATCTCTGGTGAAACATTAAGTGTATCTGCAATGATTGGTGCGCTTATGTTAATCGGTATCGTTGTAACAAACGCAATCGTGCTTATCGACCGCGTTATTCATAAAGAAAATGAAGGACTATCAACACGTGAAGCTTTATTAGAAGCTGGTGCAACACGCCTTCGTCCAATTTTAATGACTGCAATTGCAACAATCGGTGCTCTTATCCCGCTTGCATTAGGGTTTGAAGGTAGTGGCTTAATTTCTAAAGGACTTGGTGTAACGGTAATTGGTGGATTAACAAGTTCAACGTTATTAACACTTCTTATTGTTCCAATCGTTTATGAAATATTAAGCAAATTTAAAAAGAAAAAAACAAAATAACAAAAAATAACCTCGCTAACTGCGAGGTTATTTTTTATTTCCAAACAAGACTAGAAAATCACCATAGCCTTCTTTCTCTAATTCCTCTTTTGGAATAAATCGAAGAGCTGCAGAATTAATGCAGTAACGAAGTCCATTTGGTCCTGGACCGTCTGGAAATACATGCCCAAGATGTGAATCTCCTTCCTTACTTCTCACTTCTGTACGCGTCATATTATGACTCACATCCATCTTTTCTTTCACACTTGCTGACATAACTGGTTTTGTAAAACTAGGCCATCCACATCCACTATCAAATTTGTCTAGAGAAGTAAATAGCGGCTCACCTGAAACGATGTCTACATAAAGACCTTCCTCTTTATGGTTCCAATACTCATTTCGAAATGGTGGTTCTGTACCATTTTCCTGCGTTACATAAAACTGCATCTCATTGAGTTTTTCTTTTAAATGAGCATTATCCTTTGGCCAATGTTGCTTAATAAAAGCATCTCGTCCTGAGCCTTTACGATATAACTCATAGCGGAATGTGTTTTTCTTATGATATCCTTGGTGATATTCTTCAGCTGGATAAAATGTAGCTGCTGGTAGTATTTTTGTCGCAATTGGTTTTGAAAAGCGCCCACTCTGCTCAAGTTCTTCTTTTGAGGCTTCTGCTTTTTTATGTTGTTCTTCATTATGATAAAAAATCACTGTTTCATAAGACTGTCCGCGGTCGTGGAATTGTCCTCCAATATCGGTCGGATCAATTTGTCTCCAATATATATTTAACAATTCCTCATACGACATTTTATTTGCATCAAATGTAATTTGTACCGCTTCATAATGTCCTGTTGTTTCTGAGCACACTTCTTTATACGTTGGGTCCTCTTTATGACCGCCTGTATAACCTGAAATAACCTGTATAATGCCCTCCATCTCTTCAAATGGAGAAACCATACACCAGAAACACCCTCCAGCAAATGTAGCTAACTCTACCTTTTCATTTACAGCCATTACTTCACCCCTATTCTATATTCTCCTTACAGTATGGCATAAGAAACATAATGTTATAAAAGAAAAAGCATCGAACATCGATGCTTTTTCTTACTTCACTTTATTTTTTCCAACATCCTTCTCCATTTCATCACTTGTCACGTCTAAAACATCTAGTAAGAAAATGAAGATTGGAATACCGATAATCAGTCCCCATACACCTAAGAAGTGCTCTGAGAAAATTAATACCATAAAAGTATAGAAAATCGGTAAATTTGTTTTTTGCGACATAAACTTCGGATTTAATACGTAACTTTCAAGCGCATGAATCACTGTTACGATAACTAAAATATAAACAACGTACATAATACCGCCAATATTGTAAGCAATCATACAAAGTGGGAATAACGAAATGATAACCCCCGCTACTGGAATTAATCCAAGCAAGAAAATCATTAATGCTAAACCTAATAATTGCGGGAATCCTAATATCCATAATGCGATAACTGAAAGAACACAGTTAACAACAGCAATTAAAAATTGTGCTTCGATTACCTTTCCAAATGAACGTGCAAATTTCTTTCCGAAGTACTCAATTTCAGTATAGAAAATTGCAAGCCTGCTTTCTTTAAACTTTGCAGTAAAACCAACAATACGAGATTTTTCTAATAAGAAAAACAAACTCAAAATTAAAGAAAGTAAAACCTGAAGGCCAAATTTACCAACATTCGTAATCGATTTATACAAAATGTCTACGCCTTGTCCTACATATTTAGAAAGCTCCATATGATTGACAGCATTAACTGCATACTTAATTAGTTCACTATCTGGTGGGTTTCTTAAAAATACATTGAATTGGTAAATCAGTTGTGAAATTTGTATCGTCAATACTGGTAAATATTTAAATAGCGTAATAGCAATTCCACCAATTAACATTACATATAGAAATGCTATAATAATTTTTCGATTAATAGGCATGAAATGATCTAATTTGCGGGAAATAAACTTTTGGAATCGATCCATTAAATACGTGAGAATAAACGTAATTAATATTAAATTCAACATACTTTGCAGCCCGTATAACACGAGAGCAAGTATTACTAATACGAGTAACCTCTGAAATCCTTTACTTTGAAACAGGTTTTTTATTTGCATAATCGACGAATACTCTCTCCTGTCCTATAAACTAAAACGTTAATAAGTAGATTTCTCTCTCTTTTCTACTTTTAATTATTCATTCATATTAAGATTTTTATAAACTCATTATATGCCTACCTTAACAGGTATATAGTAGCTTACTTCTTATTTTACAATACAATGACCTAATTCAAAACGTATTCTACATAGTATTAATGAAGATTTAAGGAAACTTATATTTTTTTAAATAGGTCTTACCACTACTGTAACATAAAAAGCAAGCTATCAGTAGAAATCTGTCCTACAAATAGCTTGCTTTTCTTGTTTTTTAAGTAAGTTTTACTATCCAATGAATGGTATGAACATTGGGATGACAACTACTGTTACAACCCCAACTACTGTTACAGCAATACTTGCCATCGCTGCCTCTACCTCACCCATTTCAATTCCTACCGCAACTCCTAATGCATGACCCGCTGTTCCAAGTGCTAAACCTTTTGCAATCGGATGTTTCACTCTAAATGTTTTTAAGAATAATGCTCCTAATGCGTATACGATAACTGCGTTGAAAATAACTGCAAACGATGTAATTGCTGGAATACCACCAATACTTTCTGAAATTGGTAACGCAATTGCTGTTGTTGCTGCTTGTGGTAGCATTGAATTCATTACTGCTGTATCTAAACCGATTGCTTTTGCAACAATGAACACGACAATTACTGAGCAAATAGATCCAACCACGATAGCTGATAAAATTTGCCACCAATATTTTTTCAACTTATCAACTTGTTTATAGAGTGGGATAGCAAATGCAATTGTTGCTGGCTCTAAGAAGAAACTAATCATTTTTCCGCCAGTATTATATTCTTCAAAAGTAAAGTTACCTACCTTTAGAAAGACAATCCCTAATACCATCGCTACGAATAATGGTGTAAATAGGAATAACCCTTTTGAATGCTTGAATAATAATGTTCCGATTCCGTATGCGATTAATGAAACGACGATTCCGAAATATGGAGTCATTGTGCTTGCCATGTTCATTACCTCCTAACAATATATAAATGCAATGGTTACGCAACCTTTCCGTGCTTGCGTCCTTTATTTACTACTTTCAATTCTTTTGTATCTTCTGTTTCTTTTTCATCTTTTCCTAAAATAAATTGTGCAAATAACCCTGTTACAGCAAGTAAAATAACTGTTGCTACAACAATTACAGTTAAAATTTGTACAAAGTATTGCCCCATTACACCAAGAGAATTAATAACTGAAATACCTGATGGGACGAATAAGAATCCAATAATACCTGTTAAAGCTGTTCCGAGTGATTCAACTTGCTCCAATTTAATAACTTTTAAACATAATAGACTAAATAAAATAACTAACCCGATTACCGATGAAGGCATTGGAATTGGTAAATGTGTTGCAATAATATTAGAAATTAACATAATAGCTGAGAATATGAATGCTTGTGATAAGAAACTATATACTTTTTTCGTACTCATTTTGGCCACCTCTTTCGATTTGGTACCTTTATTGTATAGGATACAAACGTATAAGTAAGCGTTTACATAACAGAACGTCAAATATACAGAATCAGTTACAAATATAAAAGGATGAAATACAAAAGCTGCTTCTTAAATACGAAGCAGCTTCTTGAGTTCTTTTGCATATGTACGGCTAACAGGTACTTTCGATTCTTCTTTCATGATTAAATTATAAGTAGAATTAAACCATGGCTGAATTTCAGTAATATGATTAATATTCGCAATAAAGCTACGGTGTACGCGCATGAAGCTTGCTTGTGGTAACTTCTTCTCTAAAATTACAAGTGTATCATGTGTTACATACGTTTCCCTCGTTGTTTTTACTGTTACTTTCCCATCTACAAGCCCTACATATATAATATCTTCAATATTCACAAGTACGATTGATTCTTCAATTGGTAATGCTAATTTATGCATCTCTGCTGTTACATCTGTCCCCTTTATTTCGTGCTTCGTTTCTATTTGCGCTTGTTTTTGTTTTTTATACTTCTTTAATGTCTGCACAATACGCTCTTCATCAAATGGTTTTAAAATGTAGTCTAACGCATCTACTTCAAATGCTTGCAGCGCATATTGATCATAGGCAGTAGCAAATACAATTGCAGGTGGATTTTTCATCTTCTTTAATATATTCGCGATTTCAAATCCGTTATCATCGGATAATTGAATATCTAAAAACACAATATCTGGTCTACTTTGCATTAGTTCTTCTAATGCGTCTTCCACACAATCAGCCTCACCAATTATCTCAACTTCTTTCGTTCTCTCTAATAAATACTTTAGTTCATCACGTGCTAACATTTCATCGTCAACTACTAATACTTTTAACACCCGGCTCTTCCTCCCCTACTTTTTTTGGAATAATAAAGGTAATCTCCGTCCCTTTATTTAATTCACTTTCAATATGAAGCATCGTTTCTTTCCCAAATAACCCAATAAGACGTTCATTAATATTATATAAAGCTGTTCCAGTCCCTTTCTTTGACGAAACTACCATCTTTCCTAATTGTTCTAAACGTTCTTCCTCAATTCCCTGTCCATTATCTTTTACTTCAAAGTGAACCATACCCTCTTTTTCAAAAACATGCACTTCCACTTCGCATACTGGTTGCTTCTTCGGAAAAGCATGTCGCAATGCATTTTCAACCAATAGTTGAAGAACAAATGGTGGTACTAAAGTTGTCTTTAGCTCATCTTCAATATACATCTTTACCTCATACTTATTTGGGAACCTTGCTTGTTCTAGTGATAAGTATGCCTGTACATGGTTTAATTCTTGTTCTAGTGGAATCAATAACTGACGTGCCCCTTGCAAATTACAACGGAAATACACGCTAAGCTGTAATAATAACTTCCTTGCTTTTTCTACATCTGTTCGGCATAAAGCTGATACTGTATTAATTGCATTAAATAAAAAGTGTGGGTTAATTTGCGCTTGTAATGCTTTTATCTCCGCATCTTGAAGTAATTTACTTTGCAACTCAGCTTCTCCTAACTCTAACTGCGTGGAGAATATTTTTGCTAACCCTTCTGCTAATTCCTCTTCCACACGACTTAACTGGTTAGGATTTTTGAAATAGAGTTTTAATGTCCCTATCGTATTTCCATGCGAAGTTAGTGGAATTACAATCGCCGCTTGCAAAGGGCAGCCTTCATGTTGACAATTAATAACCTCACGTGATTTCGCTTTCATTATTTTCCCTGTGTTTAACACTTCTTTCGACAAACCGGTTATTAAACTATGTGAAGGAATATGGTGATCTGATGCTAATCCAACATGAGCTAATATTTTCTCTGTATCTGTTAAGGATACCGCATCTGTTCCTGTAAAACGGTGAATAATTTGTGCCACATGCTTACATGATTCTTCTGTTAAACCTTGGCGGAAATACGGTAACGTTTTATCTGCAATACGTAATACTTTATGAGTCTGAAGTGCCTTTGCATTCTCCTCCTGACGCAAAATAGCTTGTATCATAGAAAGTAAAATAAAACTTCCAAAACTATTTACAAGAATCATTGGTATCGCTATTGTTTTCACAACGCTAATTCCATCCTCTATAATTAATAAAATCATAAGCATTTCTAAAGATACGATAAAAACACTTAAAACTGCTGAAAATTTAGGAGTAATTGTACGATTATATTTTTTGAAAATATATCCGATATAACCAGTTATAATCCCAGCTAAAATAGAAGAGATTGCGCAGCTTAGCGCTGTCGTACCACCAAGCATATAACGATGAATACCAGCAATAAATCCGACTCCAACCCCTACAATAGGGCCACCAAGTAAGCCGCTAATACCAACACCCATAATACGCGTATTCGCAATTGTACTTGAAGAAGAAACACCTTGTAACCAGTTTTCATTCATAATCGTATTTCCTGCTATTTCAATCCCAGTGTAATTGCTTACAATTGTAAATACCGAAAAAATACAAATAAGCTTAAGCTTATCTACATAGCCATCCTGTTTATGAAGGAGGCGTCTGAAAGTTTTAATATGAGAGAGTAAAAATCCTAAAATAACTATAAGTCCGACTCGTTCGATCATCATGAGTACTAAATTTAGCATCTTTGATTCATTCCTTTTTATTTAGTTAGTTTTATTATGGGAAAATAATGAAGTCGGCGTCAAGAAGAACGAAATATTTTTCGAAATATTTTACACATAATAACTTCCTCTTTATTTGACAATACAATAGAAGAGTGCTAAAAATAAAGTAATATAATACAGTCCTTTAACCCAACCCCGTGAGGTTGAGAAGGAAGTCGGAATATAATATACGTATGTTCTTTTTTGGGGATACGTATGCTTTTTTGGCCTTCTCATCATATCAGGTGAGAAGGCCTTTTGTTATTCTTCCATAGCGACTGTAGAAAATAAGGAGGAGTAATAATGAACGTCACTACTGATGTACAACAAACAACAGAGGAGACGAAAGCGAAAAGATATAAAACATTATTTGGTTCTGCGCTAGGATATGCAGCAGAAGGTTTAGATATGTTGCTATTATCTTTCGTACTTGTCTATATTTTAAAAGAGTTTCACTTAAGTCCTGTTGAAGGTGGAAACTTAACATTAGCTACCACAATAGGGATGTTAATTGGTTCTTATTTATTTGGATTTATTGCTGATTTATTTGGCCGTATTCGTACAATGGCCTTCACAATCTTACTGTTTTCACTAGCAACCGCACTCATTTATTTCGCAACAGACTACTGGCAATTATTAATTCTGCGCTTTTTAGTTGGAATGGGAGTTGGTGGTGAATTCGGAATCGGAATGGCCATCGTAACAGAAACCTGGTCTAAAGAAATGCGAGCTAAAGCGACATCTGTTGTTGCACTTGGATGGCAATTTGGTGTACTGATTGCTTCACTCCTTCCAGCATTTATTGTCCCACACTTTGGATGGAGAGCCGTTTTCTTATTTGGATTAATTCCAGCTTTACTAGCTGTCTATGTCCGTAAAAGTTTAAGTGAACCGAAAATATGGGAGCAAAAACAACGCTACAAAAAGGAACTGTTGCAAAAAGAAGCTACAGGTAAATTAACAACTACTGAAGCCGAACAACTAAAACATATAAAAAAATTCCCACTTCGAAAGTTATTTGCCAATAAAAAAGTAACAATTACAACAATTGGTCTTATTATTATGTCGTTTATCCAAAACTTCGGATATTACGGAATCTTCACATGGATGCCCACTATTTTAGCAAATAAATATAACTATACATTAGCAAAAGCAAGTGGCTGGATGTTCATTTCTACCATCGGTATGCTAATTGGAATTGCAATCTTTGGTATTCTAGCTGATAAAATTGGTCGCCGTAAAACTTTTGCAATCTATTATATTGGCGGTACAGTATACTGTCTCATTTACTTCTTCTTATTCACAGATTCAACATTATTATTATGGGGAAGTGCATTGCTTGGATTCTTTGCAAATGGAATGATGGGAGGATTTGGAGCAATTTTAGCTGAAAACTATCCTGCTGAAGCTCGCTCTACCGCTGAAAACTTTATTTTCGGTACAGGACGTGGGTTAGCTGGATTTGGGCCTGTTATTATTGGCTTACTCGCTACAGGTGGCAACCTACTTGGAGCAATGTCCTTGATTTTTATCATCTACCCAATTGGGTTAATTACAATGCTACTATGTGTACCAGAAACAAAGGGAAAAGTATTAGATTAAACGTAAAAGAGGAAGCATCTCATTTAAGATGCTTCCTCTTTTACGTT
>NZ_JBEUTW010000242.1:0-6837 GCF_040492675.1 Bacillus sp. AP50 | reverse complement strand
GTGTAAAGTAATGTAGTATTAAATAATACGCCAACTAACCACTTTATTCCAATAAAAACAGAAAAATATAACGATGCACTTTTAAAAGGATGTAGTTTTTTAAAATAAGTTTTAAAGGTAGAAAATAGAATCCCCATACCTAAATAAGCAATCACAGGAGGTTCCCAGTACCCTCCTGTGTAAAAGATACGCATTACAATTATGCTAATTAACGTAATCCAACCAGCAATACGACCAAAGTAAATAAAAGATAGAATAAGAGGAACAACTCGAAGATCGTAGGAAAATCCCATGTATGGAAAAGAAAAGAACATTAACGTAACTGCAATAATCCCTCCATAGAGCTTTTCAAAATATCGACTAGAATTAATTGTAAACACTTGAATAAATATTGCTGCGCTAACTAATAAAGAAAAAATAGAAAGGTTGATGAAATAATCTTTAATAATCATGTAATGTCCCTCCTTGCATTAAGTGTATTCGACAAAAAAACTAAAAATCCTACAAATTGTATAAACAGTTCAAATGCATAAATTTTAAACTAGGATAAAATCTAGAAAAGTAAATACGGAGCACAGCAGATGAGATATTTTAATGAAAAATAGTTCAAAAAAGATAATAGTAACCGTTGACTACTATTATCTTTTTTCTTTAATTTATCGTAATATGTCTGAAACTCTAAGGGACGTGGTATGTCATTTCATCAAACAATGATTATATGCTGAGTGATGAATATAGAAATTTCAGCAGTAATTTTTGAAAAATAACATAAAAAACAAAACTATCTTTAAAAATGGAAAAAAACTATATAAATGTCAACTAATCTATGTACAAAAACGTTCACTTAATTTTGCATAAAATCACTCAACTTAGGAAGCTAAGTAGTTCTTCAAGGTCGATAAGAACACCTGTAGATGCTTCAGGATAACTACATAATTGTATGAGTAATGTACTTGAAACCTTTCGGTAAAACCATACACATAAGACAACTAACCCCTTGGTTCAATATTTACTTTTTCGCTGAACAAATTCTTTTTCTTGAGCAAAATATTCTAGGATATAAGGAGATTTTTCAATTAACTTGTTGTCTAGTTTATTGTCCAGCTCCAATTACTTCGTTACTTTCAGATTCAGTTCATTATATTTTGTACTTTGTCTTTATACACAACATATTCTTTACCATCCACTACTGCTACTACCGCAAATTCATCATTTGGATTGAATGAAAGCCAATCAGCCCACATGTTAGTATTAGCCCCTCCACTCCACATATTATGAACAGTGTTTTTAGTTAAATTCATAACTTTATAAGACGCATTTGGCGCATTTGTTCCAGTCTTTATTTCAAAAGTGTATGCGTTATGAATTTTTTTATAAAAGTAGAAAACGTTTGATGGACGAAGCTGATTCAAAAAATCCTGTTCTTTTTTCTCTGCAATTTTTATCCCTTCTTGCAAAGTGACAACATCTGTTTTTAATGTTTTCCAACTGTTTTTCGCTGCATTCAAGCTAGGGGTTAAGAATTTATATTTATTTTGATCAGCTTTTTGATCAGCTTTATCAATATGTCCCAGTACACCCGAATATTGAGAATCTAAATCCTCCCATTGCGTAGACATATAAGTAAGAGCAGTGATAGCACTATCAAGCATACTATGCATATCACTAATATTATGAAATGCAACTCCAACTACACGATTCAATGTTATTTTATAATCTACAGTCTGACGCAATTTTTCTAATTCAGGTTCTAGCCAACCTAACTTACCTCTTGCATCACCTATCATTATGCCACCAGCAATCAAGGTTGGAATAAAGGGGATTTTCACCATGTCTAAGCCCTTAGATTCTATGTCTTTCTGATATTTTACTTGTCCTAAAAGGTCCTCTAGACGCTTTTGGTCAGCCTCCACATCAGCACCTTGGTTTTTTAAAATCGATTGCAATGTCTCTTTATGACTTCCAAATGTTCTAACATCTTCTCCAATAGCATTTTTTAATTGAATTAATTCTTCTATTAATGCTTTTGCAGACTTTTGATTTTGTTGAATTCCTCCCTGTAAATCTATAATCCCTTTTTTTAAAGTATCTCCATTTCCAGTATTGATCGCCTCTACTAATGTTTCATAATAATTTTCAAATTTTGTATCGTATTCTATAATGCCTGTCAATGTATCAAAAAGCTGTTTTTTTACTTGTGTATTCCATGTAACAGCATGTGCTCTTGCATTCTTTTGATCTTGTACAATTTTACTAGGTAAATCTGCATTTCCATTAATAGTTATTCCTTCAAAACTCACATCTGGATTATTAATTAGCAAATAAGAATATTCATTCATAGCTTTTGCAAATAAACCAGCATCTTGCAAAGCTTTTTTCATCTGTTCTTCATTTGCTGAAAGAGACATATTTTCAGTGTTCGTTTGTTCAATTTCAATTGCAAAAGTTTCTAGTGGTATGACTGCATAAGTAGTTGTTATAGTTAAAAATGCTGATACAGCGAGTAGTTTATGAGGGATTTTTTTCATCATTTCGTATTCCTCCTATATAAGGTATGGTTTCAAGTTCTAATCTTATTAAAAAGCGATGTCTTTCAAAATGAGTTCTACATCTTTTATCAGTATCGTTTGAACTTTCTTTAGCAGCCTTCAAATCATTAAGTATTAAAGAAAATGTATATAATCTGCTTCAAATTAACCGATTCTGTTGCAAATTTTAAAAAAGCAATTAAACTACAAGGTTATTTTTTATTCGAATCATACTTATATATAATTGAAAGGCGAAGTCTTTAATGAGACTCCGCCTTTCTGTTATATAAGGATTTATTAATTATTACTTTTCTGTTTAACAGTGTAATCATAGACTTTCTATGTTTTAGTTCACTTTACAACAGAATTAATATTTCCCTATTTTTGTGGAGTAACAGTTTCCACTTTTAATTCCTTTATTCCTTCTTTTAATGTAACAGCATCTGTTCGTAATGTTTTCCAACTGTCTTTCGCTGCATTTAAATTAGGTTTTAAGAATTTAAATTTATTTTGATCGGCTTTTTGAGCTGCATTCTCAATATGCCCTAGAACGCCCGAATATTGAGAATCTAAATCATGCCACTGCGTGGACATATAAGTAAGAGCGTTAATAGCATCATCAAGCGCCTTGTGCATTTCATTAATATTACTGTAAGCAACTCCAACTACACGATTTAAGGTTACTTTATAATCCACGGTCTGACGTAATTCTGCTAATAAAGGCTCTAACTTACCTAAATTATCCCTTGCTACTCCCACTATGATACCGCCAATTATTGGTAGACCCAAAATAGCACCCTTCATTACATTAAACCCATCAGATTCTAATTGTTTATAATAGTTTACTGATCCTAATACTTCTTCTAGACGCTTTTGATCGGCATCAACATCTGCACCTTGATTTTTTAAAATTGACTGCAAGAGCTCTTTATTACTTCCAAATGCTCTAACATCGTGTCCAATAGAGTCTCTTAATTTAGTTAATTCTTCTATTAGTTGTTGTGCATACTTTTGATTTTGTTGAATTTCACCTCGTAAATCTGTAATCCCTTCTTTTAAAGTTTCTCCATCCCCTGTATTAATCGCCTCTATCATTGTTTCATAATAATTATCAAATGTTGTATCGTATTCAACAATACCATTCAATGTATCTAAAAGCTGTTTTTTTACTTTCGTATCCCAAGTAACGGCATGTGCCCTTGCATTCTTTTGATCTTGTACGATTCTACCAGGTAAATCTACATACCCATTAATGGTAATTCCCTCAAAATTCACATCAGGATTCTTAATTAACATATAAGAATAGGCATTCATAGATTTTGCAAATAATCCAGCCTTTTGCAAGGTCTCTTTCATTCTCGCTTCATTTGCAGAAAGTGCTGTATCTTCATTGTTCGTTTGTTCAATTTCACTTGCAAAAGTTGTTACTGGTGAAACTACATTAGCAGTTGTAATAGTTAATAACGTCGATACAGCGAGTAATTTGTAAGGGATTTTTTTTATCATTTCATTTTCCTCCAATTTAGGTTTTAAATTTCAGTTCTACTCCTGTTTAAAAGCAATATCTTTTGAAATGAATTCTGCATCTTTATGAATATCATTCCAACTTTCTTTAGCGGCTTTTAAATCATCTGGTATTAAAGAGAATTTGTGGTCTTGCATAGAATCGATATTATCCAATAAATCTGTATAATTTGCACCCATTGTATTCCATTGCTTTTGAATATTTGTTAGAGACAATATCGCTTGATCTACAGTCTGGTATAAATATGCCAATGTTTCTTTCGCGTTAGTAAGCGAAAGAACTGCTTGATTAGCACGATCTGCTTTCATACTTAATTCTCCGATTTTGTTAGAAATTTCATTATAGGAGTCCATATGCTTAGATGCTGTGACACCAGCCGCTGTTCCTAGACCGATACCAGCTGCACCAAGAGCCGAGAGTCCACCAACAACAGCCGGTGTTGCTGTACCGCCAGTTACAACAATAACTACCGCTCCTCCAATAGCTGCAATAACTAAAATAGCTGCTCCCAATCCACCACCAATTGACCATGCTAATACATCATCAAAATGTTTTTTCTGAGTAGAACGAAGTTGCTCAATTTCAGCTTGAAGTTGTGGAATCGTTGCCTGTTGACCTGCTAATATTGCAGTTAATCCACCTTTCCCATCTGGACCACCAACATTATTTTTAAAATCTATAGAATTTTGATATAGTTTCCCTTTGAAGTCTTGTAGCATCTTAATCACATCTGTAACTTCTTTTGAATTTGTATTGATTGTAGTAATTAAATCATTTATACCCTCTTTTAAACCTGCCTTATCTTTCTTTTGTACAGTTTCTACTAATGTTTCGTAATAATTTTGAAATTGTTCATCGTAATTTACAATATTACGAGCAGTTTTTTGAATCTGTGGCTTCGCTGTATCTAACCAGTAATTCGCATTGATTCGTGACAGCTCTTGATTAAGGTGAATATTTTTGAGCAACTCTCCCCCCTCTGACCCTAAATCGATATTAGATAAATTTACATTTGGTTGCTTAATCATTGTTTTTGCGTATAAATCCATTACTAGAATATGAGAACCTGTTTCAGCCAATGCTTTCTTCAGTCCTTCGGGGCCTAATGCATAATTGCCTACTTTTTGTTCTTGAGCGGTCGTTTCTTGTGCAAATGCATGAATAGTGTTACCGGTAGTAGCAGTTATAACAGTTGCTAATGTAGCTAAAGTTAGTACTTTGAATGGAAATTTTTTCATGACTATTCTCCTTCTTTCGCTAAATGCTTATAATCTTTATGAATTCCCAAAAAACGCAATATTAAAATTTATATACTTGTTCTTCAAGGTAACTTATTACATTTTTTAATTGTCTTAATGTATCTTTTTGTGACTGCTCGTTAGTTGTATCAACATTAGTAGATAATTTTGTAATGCTATTTTTTATTAGATTTAAATCTTCTTTATAGCGCTTTAGTAGATCAAGTTCTACATCTACTTGATTTGCAAACGTATGCAAATCATTTTGTGTAAGAAGAAGCATTGATTTTTGTAAATCAGCTATTGATAATTTCGTTGTTAAATCATATATTTTTTGATTTTGTTTCTCTAAATCATCTAAATATGCTCGCTGTTCTGCTGTTAATTTATTTACTTCAGCAAAAACGCCAAATGTTTTCTTAATCTTTTCGGTATCAATGGCTTTCATCAGGTCATACTCTTGTGTTTTTGCTGCGGCTGCGGCTGCTATTTCACCTTGTTTGCTTTTCTCAATTGCTTCACGAGCTGCTTTTTTTGCTGATTCAATCTCTAGAGCAGTTTTACCTTGTTCTGTCGCTTCTTGCGCCGCTTTTTTCTCCGCTTCTAGAATAGAGTTGTTAATTTCTTTTCCTTTGTTATACGCTGCCACCCCTGCTTGAGCAGCCGGTTCAATAATTTCTTTTGAAAGACTATAAACTTCTTTGAATATAGCAAATCCCTGCTCATTTAAAGCTCCTGGTATTAATGCAATTTGTTGTAAATCATTTTGAATTGCTTTTTTGGTATTTAATATTTCATTTTTTAACTGATCTATTTTTCCTGTTCCATCTGTACTTAGTATGCCTTGCGCAGTTGCCACATCAGTATCAAAATCTTTTAATTTTTTATCAAGCTGTAATTTAAGATCTGTTAATTCATTGATTTGTCGTTGCGCATTTTCTTGATTCGTCATAGCCATTTCTTGAAGTACTTCAAGTCTATCCGAAAACCCTTCTCTATCTTCTTTATTGTCTACAAACGATTTTAATGTCGGGTAATAACTATTAAATTTTGTTACAAATCCTTTACTTTTTGAATTTAATAGAATTAACTGTGGATAGAGTTCCGATGACCATTCCTTCATATCTTGTTTGATTAGGAATTGATTGGTATTTAAAGCTGGGACTTCCTCTAGATGTACATTAGGACTCATTAAAGATTGATCAATATACGTTTGGACTAATTTAGAATGCGCACCTAATTTTCGTAATGATGAAGAAATATCCATGTTTTCTTGTTGAGTTTCTGCTTGAACGATTGGTGTTGCGAGAGTATTGATAGGAATAGTTGCTCCAGTTACAATGGATGTTATTAAAAATCCTGTCATTATTTTAGTTTTCATTCCGTACACTCCTTTACCATTGTTTTTATAACTTAATTCATATAACTTGTACGACCGCTCTCTTTGTAAACTGGATAAGAAGGAGAAATCTTTCAGATACGTTAATATCGTTGTTTTTTACTTCTAATAGGATGTAAGGATTTTATTTATCTCTCATTTCGATAC
>NZ_JBEUTW010000241.1:0-12795 GCF_040492675.1 Bacillus sp. AP50 | reverse complement strand
GAATAAATGCTACAACAACTTGTTTACTCATAAACTCGTTTGGCTCACCATTTACATTCCAATGTACTGCCATACGATTTGGTAAATAGGGATAGAGAAATAGAGTAAGTAAAAGACAAGCGAAAAATATTCCAAGTACATACTTATATTTGATCAAGTGATTCTCACCTCTCTTTTCTCTTAACGGCTTCGCTTCTTTTAGAGAAATCCCTGCAAAAATCTACTTTTTTCAAGTTAAAACTTATACTTTACGCATTTTCTTTTTGAAATTCTTTTATTTTTTTATTTAACTTTGTAGGAAACGGCACATCAACTTCAATTGCTTCTTTCGTAATTGGATGCAAGAAATTTATCTTCATCGCATGCAATGCTTGACTGGACATATATTTTGTTTGTCCACCATATAATACATCCCCAACTAGTGGATTACCATTATGACTCATATGAACACGAATTTGATGTGTTCTACCCGTTTCTAATTGTAACGTTACGAAAGTCGTGTTTTGCTTCTTAAAATACTTTTCTACTTTATAATATGTGATAGCTTGGTCACCTTTTGGAGAAATACGACGCCTTGTAGCATGATGGCGATCCCTTCCGATAGCAGCATCAATCTTTCCTTGTTTCTTCTTTACTTTCCCTTCAACGAGCGCTGCGTACGTTCTTTTAATTTTTCTTTCCATTAATAGACGATCCATAATTGCACCAGCAATTCTATGCTTAGCAAACACGACACCACCTGTCGTATCTTTATCTAAACGATGAATATGACGCACCTTCGTCTCTAAACCTTGCATTTGAAAATGAAAAGCAACAAGATTTGCAAGCGTCCCGGTTCCACCTTTTTCAGCAGGGTGTGTGTCCATTTGCTCTGGTTTATTTACGACAAGTACGTGATCATCTTCGTATACTACATGTAATTCACCATATTCTGGATCTACACCGTACTCTTCCTCCGCAAACATATGGACTTGTAACTTATCGTTCTCTTTTAAAAGCTCATTCCATCTTCTTTGTTCCCCGTTAACCGTAACACCTTTTTCCATACGAAGCTGATGTAATAGCTTTTTCGGTATTTCCCATTCTACTTTTAATACCGATTCAATACTTATACCATTCCATTTAGCTGGAACGATAATTTCACACCATTCGCCCTTTTTCTTTGTTTCCATACTGTTTATCACCTTATTTCTATTGATTCTCTCATTGTAACGGAAAACACACTTTGATGCACTGTCAAAAATAGAGGACAGTCTTATAATAGACTGCCCCTCAAGCTCTAAGTCTTTTCATTTCTAATAATACTTCTTCAGCTTTTTGTTCATACGATAAATCTTTAAAAAAATCCGCCAACCTTTTATAATCATTGTAAGCATCTAATAAATCGTCCATCTTTTCTATTTTCATCACTTGTTGTTTTTGTTTCATTTTTACTGGATAGCGATAACCTGATACTTCTTGTATTTTGTAATACTCATCCTCTACTTGAACGACCTTTACAAGTTCTTCCTCTTCTGCATCCATCGTATACCCGTCAAATTCTCTAAGTAGTTCATAAATGATATGAGTCCATTCATCTTTTGGATAAAATCCTTTTTCTAACCGATAACCGACAATGCGATACATATGCCCATCGTTCTCGGCAAACTGTACTGTATCATTTAACTTAAACTTAAAATAACGAAACATTGCCTTCACCTACTTATTATGTAATGTTCTTATCACATACTATTTGCAAAATGTAGGCTTTGCTATTCATAAAAAATGCTCATCATATTGATGAGCATTTTTTATGATGCTTTTTCTCGTTTTTTTCGAAATGGTAACCACCAGTTCCAGTCTCCAAATAACTTCATTAAGCTTGGTACGAGCATAAGACGAATAATTGTTGCATCAAGAAATATTGCTAATGCAACGCCAAGACCCATCTGCTTTACTGGTAAAATATCAGTAAATGCGAATGCACCAGTTACAACAATCATTATTAAAGCAGCTGATGTAATGATTCTACTTGTTGAAACGAGCCCTTCTAACGTTGCTTGATCGTTATCTCCTGTTTCTTCATAGAGCTCATGAATACGTGAAATAAGAAATACTTCATAATCCATACTAAGCCCAAATACGAGGCCAAAAATGAAGATTGGTAAGACAAACAGAACCGGACTTGCTTCTAAACCGAAATGACCACCTTCAAATAACCAAACAACAATTCCAATGGTTGCACTTAAACTAAGTATATTCATAACAATTGCCTTAATTGGAATGAGTATAGATCGGAATGCAAATAATAATATAACAAAGGTCGATCCAAATATAACAGACATACCAATTACAACTTTATCTTTAATTTCATCTTCTAATTCTTGTTGAAACGTCGTCATTCCGCCTAGATAATACGTAACATCCGTTTCTTTATAGTTCTTTTTAAAGTCACGTACCCACTGTTTTGCAGTCTCTGTACGTGGTTTTGTTTTCAAAAAGATTTCTATCGTCGTCTTATTCCCTTGCGTGTATGCTTCAAATACAGGAGTTAGTTTCGCTGATTCTGGCGACTGCAATATTCCAACAACTTGATCTGCTTTCATTCCAGTTAACCCGTCGTATAAACTTCTTACTTCATGTACTTTCTTATCATCTTTTAACTTTCGAACGACTTCTTCTATCTTTTGTAGACTTTCTTTTTCTTTCATATCTTTTTTCGTCTCTACAACTAACGTAACATCAGCGTGTGTTTTGACAGTTTCATTAAATGATTCTTCATACTTTTCATATGCAATCCTTGTATCACTCTTTTCAGGTAAAGCTTCAACACCAGGGAACTGCAAATTCGCTGTACGTAATGGTAATAAGCAAATAACAATAAATGTTGTAACAACAATAATCATTGCAATTGGATGTTTCATCACAAATTGTGCAAATTTACGCCATGCTTTTGCCGGCGTATGTGCTACTTGATTCTTTTTTAATATTCTTTTACCTATTAACGATAATAGTGCTGGAAGAAGTGTGAGTGAGAATAAAATGCTCATAATGACAACAATCATTCCGCTAATCGCGACAGATTGAATATAATCTATCTTAAAGAAAAACAAACCGGATAACCCAACAAATACGCATAATCCTGAAAATACAATCGCACGTCCTGCCGTTTGATATGTAATTGCTATCGCTTCTTTTACCGTTCGTTTAGCAACTTCCTCTCGAAAACGGTTCACAAATAATAGCGCAAAATCAATAGATAATGCAAGTCCAATCATCGGCGCAACGTTTAACACGAAAATAGATAGTTCTTTATCAACACCGATGAAATACAATATCCCCATCGTACTAATAACACTAAGCGCCCCATTCAAAATCGGTAAAATTGATGCCAAAAGACTACCAAACGAAAATAGTAATACAAGAAACGCAATTGGTAATCCAATCATTTCTGCTACTTTTAAATCATTTTGCGTTCTTTCATTAATCTCTTGATTAATTTTCGGAAATCCTGTAGGTGTTACTTTTAATGCTACATTACTTTCTTTCTCAATCTCATCAGCAAATTGTAATGTCTTTTCCATTCTTTCTTTATTTGTTTTCCCGGAAAATAAAATTGTCGCATAACCGATGTCATCTTGTAGCATTTCTTTATTTTGGATTGGGTGATGGAAAGATTCATAGCTCTCTTTCTCTTGAACATTCTTTACAATTTCATCTATTCGCTTTTTAAATTCCTCATGCGAAGCATCTTTATTTTTCTCAAAAACGAGCAGTAGCGTATCTTGAGACTTCTTAAAATCTTGATCTAAAATTTCTTTTGTTTTTTGATAGTCGCCTTCCGTTTGGAAACCGTCACCACCTAATACTCCCGGTAACTTTGGAGCAAAAATCCCAAGTGCGATTGCGAGCAACAGTAACGCTACAATTACTGTATAACGAAACTGATACAAAAAGGCTCCTAACTTCCCCCACTTATCAACTTTATGTACGTTTGTCTTCACACATTTTCACCTACTTTAAATAATTCAATTGTCACTTATACTGTATCACATCTTGATATAAACAAAAAACGTCTGGAAAAACTATAATAATAGTTTTTCCAGACGTTTTTCTATCTCTCTTTATTAAGCCCTAATCTCTCAGTAAGTAAACGATGGTAGTAAATCGCGATAATTAACAAAATACCACCTACGCAGTAACCAGCTAAAATATCAGTTGGGTAATGTACATTTAAAATGACTCTACTTAATCCAATCGATAGAATTACTATACCCATCAAAATCGTTGTGACACATTTCCCAGCTACGCTTTTCAAATTAGCAGCAATGATATAAGTAAGAAATCCAAATGTCATAATCGATAGCATTGCATGTCCACTAGGAAAACTATATCCAAGTGCATCTAGCGCTTCATTTAATGACGGACGTTCTCTCTTTACAATCTCTTTTATCCCTTTATTCACAAGATGTGTTATTAAAATCCCCATTGGATATACAATCATCGCAGCATAATAACGCTTCTTCCAAAAAACAAGCAAACTTATAACGAGCGTAGTGACTATCCCAATTGCTGATCCCAATTTTGTAAAGTACGAGAAAAATATAAGAGAACTTTCCGTTTGTAGCCCTCTTACTAATCCACGGACATATGTATCCATCACTGTAACGCCACCTGCATGTACGCGCCAAGCAACAATACCAAATACAGCAAATAACAAACCGATACACATTACCTCATACTGATGTAACTTCTTCTTCAAACGATTTCCTCCTACTATGAAAAAATGCGATTTCTACTTTAGAAACCGCATTTCCTTACTTATTTACCTTTTGTTTTTAGCTCTGTCCAGTAACGATCATAGTCTTTTAACTTATCGTCTACATCAACAAGCCATTCTGTACGATCTAACTCTTCTTTCGTTAAGAAAATCATGTGATTATCACGGTATTCTTTACTATGAAGAGGATGAGCTTTTTCATTTGGATTACTGTAACCAATTGACTCGTAGTTTTTCACACTTACTTTTTCATCTAGTAAGTAGTTCATAAATTTCTCAGCAAGCTCTTTATGTTTTGCACCTTTTGGAATTGCTAACGTATCAGCCCAAATTGTGCCGCCTTCTTTCGGTACAACATATTCTACATCTTTATTATCTTTTGCGATAAATGCTGCATCTCCAGACCAAACTGTTCCGATCCAAGCATCTTCTGTAATGAATTTTTGTTTAATGTTATCTGTATCAAATGCTAATAAGTTTGGAAGCAGCTTCTTTAAATCATCTGCTGCTGTCTTTAATTGTGCATCGTCTTTCGTACTGTTTGAGAACCCGTGCTTCTTAAGACCCACTCCTAATACTTCACGAGAATCGTTCAGTAACGTTACATGTCCTTTATATTTCTCATTCCATAAGTCCGCCCAGCTTGTAGGTGCTTCTTTCACATACTTTTTATTGTATGCAATCCCTGTTACACCCCAAGTGTACACTAAAGAATATTTATTCTCTGGATCAAACGCAGGTGTTTTGAAATTAGAAACCATATTTTCGATATTCGGGATATTCTTTTTATCTAACGGCGCTAATAAGTCCATTTTCGCCATTGTTTTAACCATGTAATCAGACGGCTGGATTAAGTCATACTTTGCGCCACCAGCTTGTAATTTCGCAAGCATTTCTTCATTACTTGCGTACTTGTCATAGTTAATTTTCACATTATATTTCTTTTCAAAATCTTTTAGCACTTGCTCATCAAAATTGTCAGCCCAGCTATAAATATTTAATTCTTCTTTCTTTTCACCACAACCAGCAAGCACACCAGCAACAAGGCTAAAACTAATTGCTGCGCCAGCTATTCTTTTCATTAATTTCATCGGTTTATTACCCCCTTGTACTTTCTATATCGTTCGTATTATAAAGGAAGGTGTCCTCCAGAGTTTTCTTCACCATCTGCACCTTTATTCCGGAAGATTTCAGATAGAACCATTAATCCTACGATAGCAACAATTAAAATTGTAGAAAGAGCATTGATTTCTGGTGATACTCCGCGCTTAACCATACTGTAAATGTATAGTGGCAATGTTGTTGATCCTGGTCCTGATACGAAGAAACTAATTACAAAATCATCAATTGATAATGTGAATGTTAATAATGCTGCCGAAATAACTCCCGGTGCAATTGCTGGGAACGTTACATAACGAAACGTTTGCCAAGGCGTTGCTCCTAAATCATTTGCAGCTTCTTCTAAGTCACGTCCCATACTTGAAAGACGCGCAGCTAAAATAACAACAACAAACGAAATACTAAATGTAATATGTGCAATAATAATCGTTGTTTGTCCAAGTTCCATTCCTAACTGGCTGAAAAGAATTAGTAAAGATAATCCCATTAAAATATCAGGAATTAAAATTGGTAAATATACAAGGCCATTAATAGCCCCTTCAAAACGATATTTATAACGATGTAAAGCGATTGCAAAGAATACACCAAGTACCGTTGTCACAATCGTTGTTATAACTGCAATCGTAATACTATTTACAAATGCATCAATAACATCTTGTTTTTGAAATAAATCTGTATACCAATGGAATGTAAAACCTTCCCACTCCGCATTAATGCGAGAGTCGTTGAAAGAATAGACCATTAAAACCATCATTGGAAAATACAAGAATAACAAAATTAACCAAGAATAAGAAACTAAAAACTTCTTCATCTTTGCCTATTCCCCTCCGTTCTCATTATATTTATATACTTTCGTTGCACGATAATATAAGTAAATTAACAGAACAGAGAATAGAACAACGATAATCGATAACGCAGATCCAAACGGCCAGTCACGTGCACCTAAGAATTGATTTTGAATAACGTTTCCAATTAATGCTACTTTCGATCCGCCCATCACGTCTGATACAACAAACATTCCGATAGAAGAAACGAATACTAAAATAGAACCAGTCGCAATTCCTGACATCGTCATCGGCACTGTTATATTCCAAAATGCCTTTATTGGTGTTGCTCCTAAATCATAAGCCGCTTCTAGCTTACGCTTATCCAACTGCTCAATTGCTGCATACACTGGTAAAATCATAAATGGTAATAAAGAATAGACCATTCCGAGTATTACAGAAGGAGTATTATATAATAAATTTAACGGTTCACTAATAATGCCAAGCTTTAATAACAACGTATTCACAAGACCTTGTGAACGTAAAATAACAATCCATGCGTATGAACGAACAAGAAAGTTAATCCAAAACGGGATCGTTGCCAATAATAAAAGAATAGAGCGGTATTTGCGGTCAACAATTGTAATTGTATACGCAAACGGATAACCAATTAATAAACATATTACTGTTGTAATAACTGCAATTTTAACAGTTTCCCATAACGTTCCTAAGTATAATGGATCAAACACACGGGATATATTCTCCAGCGTAAATTGCATTTCTACTGTCCCGTAAGCTCCGCGCTGCATGAAGGCGAATCCTAATACGAATACGAGCGGGATTAGGAAGAAAATTAACAGCCACGCGACTGTAGGTAGTGCGAGTAATTTCCCTTTTTTCAATTTAAGGTCACCTCGTCCTCTTGCTCCCAGCCTACATATACATTATCTCCAATGCTCCACTGTGCTGCCTCTTCAGCAGTTTGATATGCCATTAGTAATTCTGATGTTTTCTCATCACGTACATAAAGCTTCTCCATATTTCCGACAAACTCGATATCTTCAATATGTCCAAGATGGTATTCTTTTAAAATTGACTCTTCAACCGAACGTACTTTTACATTTTCAGGGCGAATTGCTACATAGCCTTCCCCGTTTTTCACAATATTATTTTCACCGATGAATGTCGCAACGAACAATGTTTTCGGCTTATTGTAAATTTCTTTCGGTGTTCCGATTTGTTCGATATGTCCTTTATTCATAACTACAATACGATCGCTCATGCTCATTGCTTCTTCTTGATCGTGCGTTACGTATATGAACGTAATTCCTAAATTACGTTGTAAGTTTTTCAATTCACGTTGCAAGTCTTTTCGTAACTTAAAGTCAAGCGCTCCAAGTGGCTCATCTAATAGTAATACACGCGGATTATTTACAATCGCTCTTGCAATTGCAACACGCTGCTGTTGTCCACCAGAAAGCTTCGCAGGTTTACGATTACGGAACTCAAGTAACTGCGTTAAACGCATTGCCTCTTCAGCACGCTCTTTCTGCTCTGCTGCTGATACTTTCTGCATTTTCATACCAAAACAAATATTCTTCTCTACTGTCATATGTGGGAATAGTGCGTAATGTTGGAACACTAGGTTCATATGACGCTTATATGGCGGCAAATCGTTAATTCTTTCATCATCTAATAAAAGATTCCCTTTAGTTGGAGTTTCAAATCCTGCGATCATACGAAGTAACGTCGTTTTCCCGCAGCCACTCGGCCCTAAAATTGTTAAAAACTCTCCCTCTTTAATATCTAAAGAAAGAGGTGGGATAATCACTTGATTTCCAAAATGTTTTTCAACTGCTTCAACTTTAATAATCTTTTTCATTTTCCCGTCCTATCTACCTTAAATTTTAAATTTTTATATTCATGAATAAATATTTATGTTCTATAGACTATTTTTTGTTTCGATCCAAACAAAAATGGTTATTTAGCAAGCGTTCGTTTCTATTCTTTATGTAGTATGTTTGATTCATTTTCGCCTGATACATAACGTCGAACAGAAAAACCCCTTCCATTGCGAAGGGGCTATTATCATACGGCTACGCCTACTGATAAACACCATCATCATTTTAACAACTTTCGTATGAATTTTAAAGCACTTTTTGTAGAAGAGTAACGAATTTTCATGTCGAATGCTGTAGATTGGGCTAAAATGCTTTTATAATGTGAAAAAGTCCGAAAACTTTCTTTCCCATGATAACCCCCTAATCCACTACTTCCAACACCCCCAAAAGGTAAATATGGCGTAGCAAGGTGATAGACAACATCATTAATACAGCCTCCACCATATGAAATATTACTCGTCACTTTCTTTTGTACTTCTTTATCTTCAGAAAATACATATAACGCTAACGGCTTCGGATGTTGCTGGATTGTGCCAATTACATTTTCTATATTGTCGTACTCTATGATTGGTAAAATCGGACCAAAAATTTCATCTTCCATAACAGCATCTTGCCATGTAATATCCGCTAGTACTGTCGGTTCAATATGTAAAGTATCTTTCTCATAGTTTCCACCAATTACGACTTGACCATCTTGTAAGAATCCACATAATCGTTCAAAATGACGCTCACTTACAATACGCACGTAATTTTCATTTTGTAAAGGTTCTTTACTATACTGCTCTGTAATTTCATGTCGCAGTGCCTCAATTAGCTTTTCTTTCACGGAAGAATGCACGTACATATAATCAGGCGCTACACACGTCTGCCCTGCATTTAAAAACTTACCCCAAACAATTCTTCTTGCTGTCATCTCTATCTTTGCATCTTTATGTACAATACAAGGACTTTTCCCGCCAAGTTCTAAAGTGAGCGGCGTCAACTGTTTCGCTGCTGCTTCCATTACAACTTTTCCAACGCCAACACTACCAGTAAAGAAAATATAATCAAACGGTTCCTTCAGCAAAGATGTACTCTCTTCAACGCCACCTTCTACTACCGCTACAAGCTCTTCTGGGAATAATTCATCTAACATTCTCTTAAGCACTTTTGAAACGCTTGGCGTTAACTCTGACGGCTTTAAAACGATTGTATTTCCAGCTGCCAGTGCTCCTACAAGTGGTGCAATTGCTAATTGAAAAGGATAGTTCCACGGTGCAATAATAAGCGTCACACCATACGGTTCTGGCACTACTTTTCCTTTTGATCCAAAATGAGTAAGTGCTGTTCGAACTCGTTTCGGTTTACTCCACGATGACATATGTTTCAATTGAAAGGAAATTTCTTTTAATACATATCCAACTTCCGTTGTAAACGACTCGTGAACTGACTTATTTAAATCTAATTTCAATGCCTGAAATATTTCTTCTTCAAAACGCTGAATGCCTTCATAAAGCTTCTTCAAATTATTCTTTCTCATTTCGATGCTTCTCGTATGCCCTTTTAAAAAATATTCCTTTTGCCTACTTACAATAGAGGAAATACTCATTCACTCACCTTCTCCCACTATTTTTATCCAATTCTTTCATTATTTATATAAACTTCATATATAACAAATTTCTATTCTTAAGGTTACATTATATATGACTTTTTCAGCTATATAAAATTCATTGCTCACAAAAAAACTACCGAAAGAAAATCTCTCGGTAGTTTTACAGTATTAACGATATAAACGAACAGCACCTGCAGAATTATCATCAGCTTGTCCTACTACTTCAAATTTCAAACCAAGCTTCGGTAAAATACGTCCTGCATCTGGAATCTGTTGATTAATATACGTTTTAGAATCATCAAACTTCGGTACGCCTGCTAAGCCATCATACGTAAATGTTCCACGCGTTGGAGATACGACTTTCCAAGCTGGCGTTTTGTCAAATGAAAACGCTGCATCAGCGATTTGGAATCGTGTACTACTCTTAACTGTTGGTTTACCATTTAAAGTACCAACAATTGCTTCTGGATGAGAATCAACTACACCAAGGAAACCGTGTCCTGGATGTACACCAACCCAGTTATCTGTATAAGCTGAATCTGCATACCATACAACCATACCAGTGTTAAATACTGGACCGCGAGCAAATTTCAACGCGTTATCTGCCCCAGCATAGTTTCTCCACTCAACATAGTAGTTATGTTTTTTCTTCTCTGTTCCGTTAGATACAACGAAACCATCTAATTTTAATTGTGGTGTACCTTCTGCGTCATCAGAGAATACTACTTTACCATCTACTGTTAATGAAGCATTATCAAGAGCGAATCCATTTAATGCTAAACCACCATCAGTAATGTAATCAAATGTTAATTTTACTTTCTTGCCTTTGAATTGACTTAAATCATATGATTTGTCAATCCATTTTCCATTTGTCGAATCTGCATTTCCACTATTTGCTTTCTCACCAAGTCTTTCAATTAACGTTTGTTTACCATCTTCTGTTACAGCGTGTACTTCAAGGAAATCATAACCTGCTTCAATCTCATATAATGACTTGAAATCAAATTTTGCATTCGTTGCATTCGTTAAATCGAACAACGGTGTTTCCATCTTCGTATGAAGATCGTCACCTTTTGTGCTGTAGTAATACTGTTTTCCAAATGCTGGCTCAATTGTTTTAACATCTTTATCTGGTAAGTTAACACGGATCATACCTGGTCTTGCTGATTTCGTAACACTTTGATCCAAATATGTCGCTAGACCGATACCTTTATTTAATTTCTCGTAATCTACTTCTACGATATTTGCCCAGTTACCACCGATTGTTTTTTGGAAAAACTCTTTATTTTGTGGTGAGAAACTCGTTGGCGTCGTTCCAGCGATTTTACCAGCCCAGCTTCCACCACTCATAATAGACCAAGCTTCAATCGGCTCACCTTGACCACTATATTGTGTATCATACTCATCTGGAAGACCTAAATCGTGACCATATTCATGTGCGAATACACCAACTGCTCCATCTTCTGGTTCAATTGTGTAGTCGAATGCTGCCATCTTTCCACCCCAATATGGTACTTTCGCTTGTGTACCTTCAATTGGGAATGGCTTTGGTCCAACTGTCCAACGGTGCGACCAAATTGCATCATCACCTAATTTACCACCGCCAGCTTCTTGTCCAACACCCGCATGAATAATCATTAAGTGATCGATTAAACCGTCTGGTTGATTTTTATTTCCATCACCATTTACATCGTATTGATCAAATTGGTCGAACTCTGATAAATCAATACCACTATCTACAGCTGCTTTTAATGCATCTTTTACTAAATCACGTGGCCCTTTTGGTCCTTTATTATCATGGCCGCCGCTAGCAGCATCTGCACCGTAATCAGCAGCTTTACCAGGAACTGTTAACCATTTTGTAACTGTTCCGTCTACAGTATAACTACCACCAGATTGCTCTTCGTAATATTGTTTAAACGTTTCAATTTTACTTCCATCATCTAATGTGAATGGCTCGTTGCCGAATAACATTTTTTCATAGTGTTCTTTATTAAAATCGTTAGAATACATATATCCAGGCTCTTTGTCGATATTATTATGTTTAAAGTCAGCGTACTCTACAAGTAAAACGAGTACTTTGTCTTTACGAACTTCACCGTTATAGTCTTTTTGTTTCGCTGGAGAAGTTGGTACTTTACCATTTAGACCGCCTTTAACTGGGCCTGTTGCTGCAGGTGTGCCTGTTGCTGGTTGATTTAATTTTTCTTTCGTGTCTGCTTTCGCATCTTTCACTTTCTTTAAAAAGTCGGATGCATCTTTCGTAAGTTGGTCCCCATTCGCTGCTTCTTTCCCAGGATTTTCACCCTTTTTGTTCTCTACATACTTTTCGACTGCTTTCTTTGTTTCTGTCTCTGAAGCCTTCGAATCAATTACCCCACGTTTTTTTAATGCATCTGCTAAACGTTCTTCCGGAATTAAATGATCATCAACTGGGCTCGTAGCTGTTTTATTCACAGGCGTTTCAGCATATGCAGATTGAGTGCCAGCTCCGAATGAAAGGCCTAATACAGCTGTCAATGCGATTGATGACAAAACTTTGAACGGTTTCTTGTTCATCCCTTATTTCCTCCCCTAATAAATAATATGTATTACAAATTGAATTTTATTAAAAATTCAATATTTTTTCAATATTTAGTCATATTATGTAATGTTTTTAAT
>NZ_JBEUTW010000240.1:0-5074 GCF_040492675.1 Bacillus sp. AP50 | reverse complement strand
ATTTATTTATTTATTTGGTACATATACATAATACAATGTTAATATGTGCTCTATGTGAAGTTCACATAAATTTATGATGAAGATTTACTTAGCCACTCGCATCCTACTCATCTAATTACCCACTGCATAAAATCATCAGTTATTTTAACACATTTTAGGCGTTTGTATATACTATTTATAAAACAACTTTTATAAAGGGGGGATTCATATGCCTACAGCGTTACAAGAAGAAGTCGAAGAAGCACGGGAAACATATGTCAGTCGTATCATCTTAGTTGGAGGATCCGCTTTATTTTTAGTAGGCGGGGTTATCTCAGCAATTTCAGCCTTTAAAACTTATAATCGTTTGGAGAATACGCCGCCTTCTACAGATAATTCATAGATATTTTATAAAATAAAACGTCGCCTCCAATATGAAGAGACGACGTTTTATTATTCATACATATGACACTAAAAGTATCGGTAGATTCCCTACTCCATTTTCTAAGCTTACTTCACCACAAACCTAGTCTGACTACACCCATCCTTCTGCTTCGTTACTTCTAATACAGCTGGCATTGCGTTTTTCAGCTCTTGAACGTGTGAGATGACACCGATAAATCGGCCTGATTTTTGTAAGTCAATTAAGGCATCTACCGCTTTCGTTAACGATTCTTCATCTAATGAACCGAACCCTTCATCGATGAACATCGTTTCGATGGAAATACCGCCTTCATATGCTTGAATGACATCTGCCATTCCTAGCGCTAGGCAAAGTGATGCGTTAAATTTCTCTCCACCGGATAGTGTTTTTACATCGCGTGTTTGGCCAGTGTATGCATCGTACACATCTAAACCTAATCCACTTTGACGGTTTCTTTTTTCAACTCGCTCACTTCGTTTTAAATAAAATTGTCCATTTGATAATTTACGTAGTCGTTCGTTTGCGATTTGAACAATTTGTTCTAAATACTCAATTAAGATGTAACGTTCAAATGATATACGACTTTCGTTATCACCTTTCATTACTTCATATAAATCAACAAGTTCTTGGAAGGCTTTTTCTTCCTCGTGAATTTGTTCGTCAATACGTCTAATGTTTTCACGTAAATCAGAAATATATGTTACCGCATTTTGCGCACGTTGACGTTTTTCTTTAATGATATCGAGATTAATTTCTAGTTCTTTTATGTGTTCACCTAAAGATGTAATATCCATATACTCTTTATCTTTTAATTCTGAGTTTAACTCTTCAATTTGTTTTGCAAGCACTTCAAGCGATGAATAATAACCTTGAATTTCTTTTTGTAACATCTCCACCTCGGGATCGCTTAATTTGGCTTTTTTATACGTGAATTCATCTGTAAACCCGCTTTGTTCTAGCTCTTTCATAAAGCGTGCGAAAGTCTCTTCTTTCTTTAATTTTGCACTTTCAAATTGATTAGAAGCACCTTTTTGTTCTGCTTGAATACGTATATTTTCATTTTGCCAATGCTGATACGCTTCCTGCACTTTCTTCCATTCGTCCTCCATTAACCTAAGTTCCTGCATAGCTTGGTCAAACTGTGCTTTCCAAGCTTGTACTGTTTGTAAGTTTTCTGGAATATTTCGTTTATCATGTTCATATGACGTACGAAGTTGCATACACTCCATTTCTGTACGGTGCTGCATTGTTTCCAATTCTCGTTTTTGTTTCTGAAGTTCTTCTATTTTTTCTTCTACGCTTTTCATGTTCGCAGCAATCTGCTTACGTGTTTCTTCACTTGCTTTTAACGTATTAACATCTGCAGCTAATTGTTTTCCTTTTTGAACAAGTGCACTATATGTTTCAGCTAATTTTTCCGAATTGTAGCCGCGCTTCACAACTTCTTCTATCACTTGTTCATATTGTAGTCGATAGAAATTCCATTTCTCCTCTACTTGCACATGGAATTTTTCAGCAATGTTCTTCTTATCTCTTAAATCGTTTAACTCTTTTTCATCGATCGCATTACTTTGCTCTGTAGCTTTTTGTGGATGACTCGTACTACCACATACCGGACAAGATTCACCGTCATGTAAATGAAGAGCTAATATACCAGCTTGTTCACTTAACCAGCGGCGCTCCATGTTTTCATATGCACGAACTGCCACTTGCATTTTATTATTTGCCGCTTCTTTTTCTTGCTCGAATTTTTGTTTTTCTTGCCAAACATCATATGCTTGTTTTAAAACTTTTGCATCTTCTCGCATATTCGTTAGTTCTTCCACTTTAGCTACATATTGCTCAAGTGCTTGTTCTAATTGCTGCAATTCATCAGACATTCTCTGTTTTTGGTTTGTATGCTCTTCTAGTTGTTGATCTAACTTTTGCATACTTTCTTTTAATTTCCCTATTTGAATTTCGGCATTTTGTAAATTCAGCTTTCTCTCAGCTAATGATTCAATAATCGCTTGTAACTCTTCTAATCTTTGAACAAGTTTTTTAGCCTCTTCTCGTTCAGCTTCTTTATTCTTTACTACTTCATACTTCTCCTGAGCAAGTTCAAAGCTATTCATTATCTGTTCTTGTTTGACGATTATCTGTTTTAACAAACTTTCAGCTTTCTGCTCATTTTCCATCGCTTCTTCATACCATTGTTCAAATGGTAATAAGTGCTTTGCTTGTTCCGCACGTTTAAAGAATTTTTCTTTCCTTTCAATTGCTGCACGGTTCTCTTGTAAAGTGTTATATTTCTCATTCTTTTGTTGTAAATCTATAAATTTCTCATTTACAGATTTTGCTGCATGAAAACGTATTTCTGCATCCTTTAATTGCTTCGTTTGAACATCTTGTTCTACTTGTAATTGCTCAACCTCTGCCTTATACACGGTTGTTTCTTGTTCTAACGCTTCTACTACTTGATGCGTATTTACATGTTCTTGTGCCACTAATGTCTCTAATAATGCTCCATCACGGATTGGTAATTTAAAAACATTACGGAAATAGAGCTCTCTCTCTTTTTGTTTTTCTTGTAAGACGTCTTTCCATTGTTTTCTCTTTTGATCAAGTAACTCACGCATTAATTTATAACGATCCGTTTTAAAAATACGACGTAAAATCTCTTCTTTGTTTTCCGTCTCAGATGTTAATAGTTTTCGGAATTCCCCTTGGGGTAACATAACAATTTGGCTAAATTGATGTTTACTTAACCCAATTAAATCTTCCACTTTTTTGTTTACGTCTGTTACATGAAAACGATCGACGGCTGGAACGTTTTCTCCATCAATAACTTCATATAATTCTACTGCATGTCCTGTAATAGTCTTATTCCCTTGTTTTTTATGTCCAAGTTGTCGTTTTATTTCATAGCGTTTCCCTTTTAACTGAAAGGTTAATTCAACACTTGTATAAACATTATCATCAGCAAATTGACTTCGAAGCATGCTCGTATCACTACGTTCTTCGCCACTAGCCTCACCATATAACACATAACAAATCGCATCAAAAATCGTTGTTTTTCCAGCTCCTGTATTCCCAGAAATAGCGAAAATACGATGTTCTCCAAGATCTTCAAAATCGATTATTTCTTTCTGTTTATATGGCCCGAATGCTGTCATAATAAGCTGAATCGGTCTCATCCTCGTTCACCTTCCCGTTCTTGCACTGTTTGTAATACATCTATAAATAGGCGTTCTTTCTCTTCTGATAAATCTAACCCCTTCATTTCTTTATAGAAAGCCTTTAAAAGAGATAAATCATCCGTTTTATGTCTTGAAACAGTTACTTCATTTGTATCTGTGAGTTCTCGCCTTTGCATCGCTCTTTCAACGTGCATTGCATTTGGATATACAGATCGTATTTTCTCCATTGGCTGTAAGACAGGGTTTTCGTCTAATAATTTTACAAATACGTAATCTTCACTTACTGGGTGCTGTAATAATTCATCTATTCTCGCTTCTACTGTTCGCATTTTACGACGTGGTGAAAGTAACCTTTTTTCAATTGCTACTTCACCAGTTTCATTCAGTTGTACAATGTAATAGCCTTTTTTATGTTTCTCTTCAGAAATTGAATAGGCAAGTGGTGAACCTGAATATCGAATCGTCTCATTACGTACGAAATGCGCTTGATGTAAATGTCCAAGCGCTGTGTAATGAAACTTATCAAAATAATGACTATTTACATATTCAGCACCACCAATTGAAAGTGGTCGTTCTGCATCACTTGTATTCTCCTCCGCTTCTCCTGAAGAAGTTACAAATGCATGTCCAACAAATACATGTCTAGCTTCTTTATCCATCGTTTCAGAGAGCTCATTCATAAAAATGCGCATCGCATCATCATGAGAACGTATGTCTTCATTTTTCAACACGTGCCTCACTATGCTTGGGTCTGCATACGGTATTAGATGGAAGTGAACCTCTCCATATTCATCATTTAGTACAACAGGTTCATACGGGAATTGAAATTGACCTGCAATATGTAATCCTTGTTTTTTCATTAAACTACTTCCAAAATGGATACGATCCGGACTATCATGATTACCAGCTACCGCAATAACTGGTGTTTGCAAATCAATAACTATTTTTTGCAGCACATCATTTAATAAGTCTACTGCTTCTGTAGGTGGAATTGCTCGGTCATATAAATCCCCTGCAATAATTACAGCATCTGGTTTTTCTTCTTCAACAGCCTGTACAAACTGATCTAATACAATCTTTTGGTCTTCAGTCATATACACGCCATGAACAAGCTTACCTAAATGCCAATCCGCTGTATGAAATAACTTCATATTTTTCTACTCCTTTTAATTTACTGATTTTAGTGAAACGAGTTGATAGTTTATTGTAGTTTTTCCGTTCTCCCACTCTAGCTTCAATATCGTTGCACTTCCAATTCTTTCTTCATTTGATTTATATAAAGGCAATATTTCTTGAACTGTAAATAAGTGATAACCATCCAATATTAATTGAAATATATTTTCTTCAATATGTAATCTTACTTCTTTTTCATTTGAAATAATTTTTGTGTGCATCTCAAATTTCATGATAGATACAACCCCTTTTTATAATCTCTACATTTTAATAGTATAGTGGCTATGCAAGATTGACAAGTACATACACAGCAAAGTAC
>NZ_JBEUTW010000239.1:0-5715 GCF_040492675.1 Bacillus sp. AP50 | reverse complement strand
CCCTCTTGACTTTCTATCGGTAGTTTCCGCAAATAACTCTTTGCTTTCTCACCTTGTTCTTTACCTATTTTATATAAAAGAAATTGTAAATCTTCTTCACGAAATGGTCGCAATAAATAATAAAATGCTTGGAAACGAAAAGCTGTAATAGATTCTTCTATGTTTTCACCTACAAAAATAAATTTTGTATAGCAATTTATTTCTCGTAATAAACTTGCATATTCAAAACCAGTACCATCTAGTAATTTGGAACTTAAAAAAACAAAGTCTGGTATATGTTTTTTCATCATAAATAAAGATTCTGTTCCTGTCTTTGCTTCAAAACATTCTACATTTCTCATATTTTCAGTGAAATTTTCAGCTAACTCTCTTCTCTCTTCCGCCTCTTCCATAATCAGTAAAATTTTCATTTCTTCAACCACCTAATTCTTTGTCCATATGTCCTGTTGTATACATTCGCTTTTATAAGAAATAATCCCTTTTTCTTACTATACCATTATTTATCTAAAAAAACAGAAAAAAGGAAACCACTTCGGTTTCCTCTCCCCTTTTATCCCGCACTAACTGCCTATAAAGATCCGAGTAGTGTAGGATAATAAACGGTCAGGGATACGTTTAAATTTTCACTTTATACTAATTCTCGTTGCTTCGTTTCCTGTCCAAGTATTATTACAGCGAATACACCAATTAAAATTGATCCACAAAAAATCGTAAATATTAATGATAGTGAAGCTTCTGAGGCAACTAAATATCCCACTAATAGTGGCCCAAGAATACCACCAATACGACCAAATGCCGCTGCCATTCCTGCACCTGTACCACGAATAACCGTTGGATACTGCTCAGGTGTATAGGCGTATAATGCTCCCCAAGCACCTAAGTTAAAGAAGGATAGTAACATACCTGCCACGATTAATACTGTTAATGAATCCGCAACCCCAAACAAATAAGCACTGCAAGCTGTCCCGATTAAATACGTAACCAAAACAAATTTACGACCGAGACGTTCAATAAACCAAGCAGCTGTGAAATATCCTGGAAGTTGAGCTAATGTCATAATAAGTACGTATTGGAAACTTTTTATTAAACTAAATCCTTTTAGCACCATTACACTCGGTAACCAAAGGAACATTCCATAATAGGAAAAAACAACACAAAACCATAGAATCCATAGCATAATTGTTGCTTTACGATATTCCCCAGACCAAACTGATTTTATATTTTCAATAACAGATGGCCTTTTTTCAACTTTTTGGAACCTTGGGGAATCCGGTAAATTCCATCTTAAATATAAAGCATATAATGCTGGAACTGCACTCAATACCATCGCAACTTCCCAACCATATTTAGGAATAACAAAATACGAGATAAGAGCTGCAATTAGCCATCCACCTGCCCAAAAACTTTCTAATAACACAACAATTTTCCCACGTTCATGCGCTTCAACACTCTCTGATACTAGTGTAGAGGCAACCGGAAGCTCTCCGCCAAGCCCCATACCAATTAAAAAGCGTAAAACGAGAAACATCGCAAGTGTTGTTGTTAATGCAGTTAAACCACTACCGATAGAAAATAATAATAATGTAATAATAAAGACTGATTTTCGCCCTATTTTATCTGATAGTATCCCAAAAATAAGCGCTCCTACTGCCATACCGATTGAGTTAATACTGCCTATCCAGCCCATTTCTTGCGTACTTAATCCCCAATCCTTTTGCAAGGCTACCATTACAAATGAAAGCATTCCAACATCCATTGCATCAAATAGCCATCCAAGCCCAGCTATACCTAGTAGTTTGCGCTTCGAAATTTCTTTAACCTTGCCCACTAGAAGTCCTCCTCACACAGGTGTCTTTACACATCATTTTACATGTGTGAATTGTATAAGTAAAATACTTTTGTGTAAAAAATTCTCCTTCATCATTCCCAAAAAGTAAAACGTCTATCCCGATTGGTGAGAGCTAATAATCTGTGGGGATGCCTCACTGATTAAAGTTTCAATTTATTAAAAATGAACAAATAAAAAAAGCAGCGATATTTCGCTACTTTTTCGAACGCATTACTTCTTTTAAAAATTCCGCTAATACTAACTGACGACGCCAGCGTGTTGGATTACTGCATAATCTATAAAACCACTCTAAATGAATCGCTTGAATCCATTTTGGTGCACGTTTTACCTCTCCAGCCCATACGTCTAAACTTCCACCTACTCCAACAGCCATTTTCGTTTCTAAACGATGCTTATTGTTTTGGATAAAGTTCTCTTGTCTCGGGAAACCAAGTGCAACAAGTAATAAATCTGGTTTTGCTTCTTGAATGCGAGAAATAATATTCTCTTCGTCTTCTTGTTTAAAATAACCATCTTGTATACCGGCGATGGATACAGCTGAATATGTCTTTGTTAAATGATCTGCTGCAGCTTGTACAACATGCGGCTTTGCACCTAATAAGAAAACAGATACTGGCTTACTATCTTCTGATAACTTCGCAAGTAAATTACACATTAAATCAAAACCTGCTACACGTTCTTTTAAAGGTGTACCAAGCATCCCGCTTGCCTTTACAACCCCAATACCATCAGGTGTAATTAAATCTGTATTCAATAATGTTTGATAGAACTTTTCATCCTTTTTTGCGCACATAACAATTTCAGGGTTTGCTGTTACTACCTGAAACGTATGAGTTCGCTCCGCTTCTAGTTGTTCTTTTAAATATTGGACCGTTTCATCCATTGTCATTGTAGAAAAAGGAACGCCTAGAATATCAACTGTTTGTACTGCCATAGTTAACTATCCTCTCTATCATTACAAGTTTTTCGCTATTAATTGCTTATATGTTTCCTTTGTATCTTCATATAGTTTTTGAAGTGAGAAGTTCATAGTAGCATGCTCATAAATATGTTTACCCATTGCTGCTAACTCTCCAGTTTTCCACTTATCATACGCTTCTTCTAAAGCTAATGCTAATGCCTTTCCATCACCTGTTGGCACAATCCATCCGTAAGTTTCATCTACGATTAATGGTTCAATTTCTCCAGCCCTAGTCACAATTGATGGTACGCGTTGATTTGCCGCTTCTAATAAAACTAGTGGGAACCCTTCACTATGGGAAGTTAATAAATTTACATGTGACGACGCAAATAATTGTTTTACATCTTGACGATGTCCTAAAAACTCTACTTTATCGTTAATCCCTTTTTCAGTAGCTAATGACTTTAGATTTTCTTCTAATGGGCCATCGCCAACTAATAATACTTTAATTTTCTCTAATTTTGTTTGTTGTAACGCATCGAATAAAACTTCATGTCCTTTGACAGGATGTAATCGTGCTACTTGGATTGCCGTAAATACATCTTCATCAATATTGAACATTTCTTTTTTATTATAGCCTTCTGCTTTTTCCTTATCGTATTCAATTCCATTATAAATAACATGCATCTTTTCATTTGAAATACCTAATGCTGCCAGGCTTTTTTTCAATCTATTTGTTACAACGAAAAATAAGTCTATATTTTTTAAGGCTTTCAAATTTAATTTCGTAAAAATCCAACCTTTTAAGCCCTGTTTAGTAAAGTCTTGAAATGGATCACTATGAATAGTCGTTACCCATTTTGCCTTTATTCTCTTTTTCATTAAAGAAACATAGAAATTAGCCCTAGGGCCATGTGTATGAACTACATCAAATTTTTCTTTATTAATAAATTCACTTATATTCTTTAAAATGGATAAATCATAGCGCGATTTTTGTGAAAACACATGGACTTTTATCCCTAACTCCCTTGCTTCCTTCGCAACAATTCCATCTTCAAATACTGCTAATTCTACTTCACCAGTTGGAAACTGATCGAGAAGTGAAATAATATGTGTTTTCCCTCCCCCATCTTCTGCTCCTGCATTCATATGCAATATTTTCATATTTTTTCCTCCTTTAAATCCTCGCTACGTTTCCATCTATTTTTATTTTACTGTACTAAAAAATAAAAGCTAACAAAAGTTAGCTTTTATTTTTATCATTCAATTTCTAGGTCTACTATTAGATAAGCTAACACCACTACAAAGTAAATCCCAACTCCTGGTGCTGTTAAAATATGTCCTGCAATATAAGCAATACCTAACGCTAACAATAAGCTTGCTGAAATCATTCCATATTTTATATTAAATATGTCCTTAAATCTCGTAGCAAATGCTAGTAGAATTCTTAGCCCGTAATAAATAAATGGAATCATTAGTAATACAAAGCCAATAATCCCGAAATCATAAAACCAATCATGGAAGTCCATTTCAATTAGTTTTGGATCTGGCTGCTTTTGTTCATTGTATTTAAAGTTACCTGCATAACCCATTCCTAATAACTTTTGTGACATTGGCGCTTCTTTAAAGAACTGCTTATGTCTTTCTTCATATACTTGACGTCCACTGAAAATAAGATTTTCTTGATTTTCTTTCTTTTGCTCTTTCTCAAGCTCTTTCTTAACTTCCTCTTCTATCTTCGCCTTTTCTTCTGGCTTTTCAACTTTATGATGATTTTCTTCTTTTGCTTTAAGTTCTTGCTCTTTTTTCAGCTTCTCTTTAATTTCTTTTTCTTTTTGACCTTGCTGTGCCACATTTTGCTCTGATAAATAATTATTGTGAATACCCATATTTTGTGCTAATGGCGTTTGTTTAAACGTTCCGACTACACCAGCTAATAGGACAATAGCAATTACTGCATTAAGTGCAAGGGATTTTTTGTTCGGATTTTTTCTATCAAATAATAATTGTAGTAAAATAATCCCGATTGCTGCCGCTAGCGTAGCACCAATTGAGCCCATTCCTACTTTTGTACCAACTTGAATTAGCGAATAAATCATTAAAAGTGATGGAATCCAATATAAAATGTGTTTCCAGCTCTTTGTTTTTTGAATAGAATATAGTACTACAATAGGGAAAATAATAGCTAAGATTGAACCTAGTTCATTCCCTGCATAGAACCAACCTCGAGAACCAACCTTCATCCATTCATAACTACCAAAGTCAGTAGATGTTGAAATAGAAATAACCATAATTGCGTTAATGATTAATGTAGAATATACAATACTATTTCGAACCTTATCACTAATATTAACTGTCTTTTTCAATGATTTTAAAGCTAAAATGTATGATCCCAGCATGATATATATATATAATGCTTTCGCAACGAATTTAACCTCTTCACCAAGTACAATAGGATCCTTAACTAGTTTGTTATTAATAAATCCTATCCCTAAAACTCCGGCTAACAATATAAGATAAATTAAAAACTTTCTATTTTCCTTCTCTTTTGCCTGAATTAAAATGTAAATACCACCAACAGCCATAATAAGGAATCTTACTAAAATTCCAACGGTAGCATTTGACTTTAATAAAGTGATGCTAAGAGACGTTAATAAATCTAAAACAGGCTGTAAAATAATAAAAAAGAGCAAAAAATGCTCAAATCTAACCCTAGCTTGATTTGCTAACATTCCAAGACCTCCATACAAAATCTTAACATTATCTTTTAATCATAATTTTTTATCATTCAAACACACCTAGCAATTATAACATAACTCATATTCAAATCGAGAACTATTTTTCCAGCTAAAACTAGCCAGGACAAGTATTAATCAGTAATAGAAATTATCGTCCTTTAGCTATACTCCCCTATTTTTATAAAATCTATCTAACAACCATCCCCTTATTTTTGTCAGTATATAAA
>NZ_JBEUTW010000238.1:0-2714 GCF_040492675.1 Bacillus sp. AP50 | reverse complement strand
ATATTGCATATAAATAACACATAACAATATAAAAATAATACCTATTAACAAATTGATCATATTACATCACTTCCAGCTTATAGCCGATGCCCCATAGCGTTTTAATATATTCTGGATTAGATGGATCACTTTCGATTTTCTCACGCAATCTTCTCATATGAACATTAATAACGTTATCGTCACCGTAATACTCTTCATTCCAAACTAACGTATATATTTGCGCTTTCGTAAATACACGATTTTGGTTCTTTACGAATAGCTTTAAAATCTCAAATTCTTTTAAAGTAAGTTTGAGAGGCTTCCCGTTTTTTTCTACAGTAAAATTAATTGGATCAATTGTTAAATCACCAATTTGAATCATTTTTTCTATTGTTTCTGTAGCCGAGTATTTCGTAGACCTCCGAATACCTGCTTTTACACGTGCAGCCAATTCAATCATAGAAAACGGCTTACAAATGTAATCATCTGCTCCAAGTCCTAATCCAACAGCTTTATCAACATCTGTATCTTTTGCCGACATCATTAAAATCGGAACTGCACTTTTTTCTCGAATGATTCGTACAACCTCTAAGCCATCTAGCTTTGGCATCATAATGTCAAGGATAATCAAATCAAATGAACCTTTTAAATATGTGTTCACGCCTTCTTCTCCATCAGACGCAATCGTAACTTGAAAGCCTTCCTTTATTAAATACTTTTCCACCATCTCTTGAATTGAGATATCATCTTCAACTAATAAAATATGATGTGACATATGTCTATCCCCTTTTTACAAACGTTAACAATCCAATTGTATCGTAACTACTACAGACTGGAAACAATTATATGAATTTTCAAACCAACTTCCCTTCCTTCCTTAACAATGATATGATGAAATTCACTACGATTGTTCATAATTAACTTTATATAAAGGAGACTTATCATGTCAGAAAACAAAAAAGTAAGCTTAGCTGATTTAATGCGTGAACAACTTGCTAAGAAAAAGCAAGGAAATGGAAATGGTCAAAATGCAAAAAATCAAAGCCAAGAAACAAAAAAATTACAAAACCAACAAACAAAGAAAACAAACAACCAACGTAGACGTACAGGTGTATAAATGAACGGACAAAAACGTTCTAATATCGCCCCCGGTCTTGAAGTTGATATTGTATTAAAACAAGATCAACGAACAGGCAAATTAACACGTGGAATTGTAAAAGATATTTTAACAAACTCCCCTTCCCATCCGCATGGCATTAAAGTGCGATTGCAGGACGGGCAAGTCGGTAGAGTACAAAATATCGTTCAATAAGAAAAGGAGCTCAAGTAAACTCGAGCTCCTTTTCTTTATTAACCTTTAATTTTCTCGATGAAAACTACTTTTAAGTAGTCTCCTTCTTTAAATTGATCAATGGTACGGAAATCTTCTGGTAAAGAATGTTCTTCTAATATTTTATATTTGCCATTCATTTCTTTAAAGGCTGTATCGATAAAGCCTTTAAACTTTTTCATATCGAATGCGCTACAATTTGTAGAAGCAACGATAATACCGTTATTTTCTGTAATAGCAATTGTTTCTTTTAATAAATTTTTATAATCTTTTACTGCACTAAATGTATATTTTTTTGAGCGTGCAAAGCTTGGAGGATCAAGTACAACCATATCAAATTTCATTTTTTTCTTCGCTGCATATTTGAAGTAAAGAAATACATCTTCTACAATAATATCTTGCGCTTCATAATCAACTTCATTTACACTAAACTGCTCAATCGTTTTACTTAAACTACGATTTGCAAGGTCAACACTCGTCGTTTTACTCGCTCCGCCAAGCGCTGCAAATACAGAGAAAGCACCTGTATAAGAGAACATATTTAACACTGTTCTTCCTTTTGCATATTTATCACGAATTTGTTTTCGAACGTTACGTTGATCTAAAAATACACCAACCATTGCCCCATCATTTAAATAAACCGCAAAGTTTACACCGTTCTCTTTTACGATAAGTGGGAACTCGCCGCGCTCTCCTGCTACGAAATCATCACCCTCAATATATTTCCCTTTCGTATCAAAACGCTTTTTCTCATAAATACCTTTAAAGTTTGCTACTTTTTGAAGAGCGGCTATAATCTCATCTCTGAAAGTATAAATCCCTTCACTATACCAACTTACTACGTAGTAGCCATCATAATAATCGATAATTAGTCCTCCAAGACCATCACCTTCACCATTCACCACACGGAATGCTGTCGTATCAATTGATTTGTAAAATTGCTTTCGTTTATGTAAGGCAGATTTTATTTTACTTTCAAAGAAAGATTGATTAATTTGTTCACTCTCTTTTCTTGTTAAAATCCAGCCGTATCCTTTATTTTGTTTTCCATAATAGCCTTTTCCGACAAAGTGGTTCTTCTCATCTACTACTTTAATGATTGTTCCTTCTTCACGAACATCATTTAAATTTTGAATCGCATCTTTTAAAATAAGCGGATATCCACTTTTAATTTCTTTTATAAATTTCGGTTTTATTTTTACAGTTACTTCTGATCGCATATAATAACTTCCTTTCCATTTGCATGCTTTCTCTATAGGAAGCATTTGAAAAACGAGACTGAAAAAACAGCCTCGTTTCACTATACCATATTATTGCTTTGCTAGTACAACTCGCTCATTCTCTCACTTAACTGCCACATATTTACTACATTTTGAACTGGAAATCTTACTGTCCAATATAATAT
>NZ_JBEUTW010000237.1:0-7267 GCF_040492675.1 Bacillus sp. AP50 | reverse complement strand
ATTTAAACTAAGCTATATTATATCTTTATTATTATATCTATTTTTAGCTTTTAGTATTGTTTTCGTAACGGTAGGCATTCCAACTACATATGAAGATTCTAATACATTTTTCATGGGGATAACTATGATTTGTGCTGTTACATTCTTTGTGAGTCGGAATATATGGGAAAACAAGTTAATAATGGAGTGACAAAATGAAATACACCTGTCCATGTTGCGGATATAAAGTTTCACTTTATTGGATCAGTTAGAAAACCGACTAGTGAAGATGTGAAGGATGCTAGTTGGCAGCGAATTTGTTAAGTAGAATGTTATTACTCAATTTAATGGGAGTAATAACATTTTTTATTTAGTACTGAAAGAATTACTGCTGTCTTAAAGTAATAAGAAGGAATAAATCGGTAAATTTTATTAATGGATATATTTTCAATAAATACAAAAGTATAGATGTATAGTCATCTTTGTGTATTTAATGTTATCATATTGAATGATATGGAAATTTTTAATAGAATAAGTAACTAAAAATTCAAAGGTAATGAAGCTTTTGTTGTATAAAGAAAATACTTAGTAGTAATCAACAATATTAAAAATAAGATTCGTATTTATATAAATTTAGTAGAAATGGGGTTTTAAAAAGGAATGAGTATAAGCATAACGCGGCAAAAGATTTTGGCGGCCGCTTCTCAAATTGTACAATGTAAAGGGGTTGCTAAATTAACTTTAGAAGCAGTGGCAAAAGAGGCGGGTTTAAGCAAAGGTGGATTATTGTATCACTTTTCAAATAAAGAAGCTTTAATAGAAGGTATGATAGTCCGAGGGGTAGAGGATTATGAAGGGGCCATTTACAATAAAGTAGCGGAAGACTCAGAGAGGAAAGGGAGATGGGTTCGCTCTTTTGTAGAGGAAAGATTAAGTAATGAGAGAAGAACAGAAGAGTTGTCTAGCAGTATGATGGCAGCACTCATGTTAAAACCTGAATTACTTGAGCCATTACAACAATCATTTCAGCAACTGCAAAAAAATATAGAAAATGATGAGATAGATTCAGTTTGTGCAACAATTATTAGATTAGCAGCAGATGGATTATGGTATTCGGAATATTTAGGGGTTGGAAGACTAAGCCCCGAGTTAAGAGAAAAAGTAATTCAAGCTCTTATTAGTAATTCATATAAATAGAATATGTGAACTATATAATTTTAAAATAATTCACCATTGCTTCTTTAATGTAGTGGTGAATTATTTTTTTTATTAGAAAAATAGAACAATTTTATAGAGTATTGAATTATAACCGTCCAGACGGTATAGTAATATTTGGTTTAAGAGGAAAATGAAACAAAAAAAGAATAAAAGATATTTTTAGCACACTATTCGAAAGGATAGGCCGCAAAGCTTAGAGTCTACGGTAATACATATTGGTTACTAAGATCGTCTGGTTGCACATTTTTGATGCAACCGGACGATCTTTTTTTGTTATATAAATATAAAAATTTAGGAGGGAACTATGCAAATGAAAAGTACTAAAAGACATATTTCAATGGTTTCATTAGTTTTTCTAGTATTATTTTCAGTGCTGAATGTGTGGGCTCCAGTTATTCAAGCTGCTGTGATGAAAAGTCCAGTGGACGAAATTAATATTTCCCGTACTGATGGCACGACATCTGAACCATATCAAGCCTCAGATGGTATGAAAGTAGAAGTGAAGTGGTCAGCTAAAGAAAAAATAAAAAGTGGAGATCAATTCACAATTGATATGCCAAAAGAGTTTCGAAAAGACCTTATGAATATGAGTTTTCCTTTAAAAGATGCTGAAGGAAAAACAGTTGGTACATGTGAGATGAAAAAGGGTCTATTAACGTGTACTATGGGTGATTACGTAGAAGGAAAGAACAACATTAAAGGTTCTTTATTCGTAGAATTCTACTTTGGTCTAGAAGCATATGATGGTGTTAAAGAAATTCCATTAGAATTTAACGTTGATGGTCAAATCGTAAATAAAGAAGTAAATGTAAGTAATACGACAGAGAGACCGAAGCCACAACCCAATACGGAAAATCTATTGAAATGGGGTTCTTATAATCAAGAAGATCCGTCTATTGCTGATTGGCTTGTATATGTAAATGCAACTGGAACAGAAATGCAAGATCTTAAATTAATAGATACATTAGGACCTGGGCATGAGTTAATTACAGACAGCGTAGTATTAGAAGAGGCTGTATTTGAAGATGGTTATGCACCAACAAATATTAAGCCAGCAAATTTATCTAACATTAAAATAAATGCAACAAAGACTGGATTTACAATTGAATTTCCAGACAGTTCAAAAGGCTATATTTTAAGATATAAAACAAAGGTTACAAATCCTGCTGCAAAACCTCATAAAAATACTGTGAAATTAGAAGGTAAAAATATTAAAACTGAAGAAAAAGTAGGACAAGTATTTGTGAGTGGTGGGGGAGGATCCGGTTCAGGTGACAATAATCCACCTAGCATTGAAAAAAATATAGTTGATGAGAATGGCAAGCTTGTAGAGAATGAGCAGCTAACACAAATGGATCAAGTTATTCAATACCAAGTTGGTACACATATACCGAACGATCCTCCTAAATACACATCTATGGTAATTAGTGATGATTTAGAAGATGTTTTAGAAGTATTAGAGGCAAAAGTGTATGATAAAAATGGCCAAGATATTACTTCTAAAGGGACGTTAAATATAGATAAACAAAGAAGTGAAGTAACATTTACGTTTGGTGAGAATTTTGATTATAAGTCATATGAAGACCAGATAATTAATCTTAGTATCAAGGCGAAAATTAAAAATAATGCAGACTTATCTTCTTACGTAGATAAGAAGATTCCTAATAAAGCGGAATTACATTTTGATGATAAAACATTAACATCAAAAGAAGTAACTATTACACCGCCTGAAGCTCCAAAAGATGGTACAGTATCGCTTCATAAAATAGATTCTGAGAATCCGAACAAAGGGTTAAAAGGTGCCGAATTTGAAGTTCGAAATAGTGCAAATGAAGTTGTTGCAAAACTGACAACGGACGAAAAAGGTTTTTCAGTACCTCAAACTTTAGCTCCTGGGACGTATAAAGTTTATGAAACAGTAGCACCAGAAGGATATCAAAAATTAACAAGCCCAGTAGAGGTTACACTTCAAGCTGGAGAAACAAAAACAATTGAAATTAAAAATACTGTGCAAAAGGGTCAAATTGAAATAAAGAAAATTGATTCGGAAAATGGTGAAAAACCATTAGCAAATGCAGAGTTTGATATAGTAAAAGACGGTGTAGTAGTCGAACATATTGTTACAGATAAAGATGGTAAGGCAATCTCTAAACCGTTAGCACTAGGAAAATATATTTTAAAAGAAACGAAAGCGCCTGAAGGCTACCAATTAAAAGAAACAGAGTTCGAAGTAAGTGTAACAGGGGACGGCATATTCCCAATACAAGTGGAAAATGCAATGGTAGACAAAGGTAATATAGAAATTACAAAAGTGGACAAAGAAAACGGAGCAGTATTAGCGGGTGTCGAATTTGAAGTCCAAGATGAGAAAGATGAAGTAGTAAGAAAAGTAGTAACAGATAAAGATGGAAAAGCAAATGTTTCAGATCTATCAGTAGGAAAGTACAAATTAGTAGAGACGAAAAGCTTACCAGGTTATAAAAAGCTAACAGAACCAGTACCATTTGAAATAAAAAAAGGTATGACAAAAGCTTTAGCAATAAAAGTAGAAAACGAGCAGTTAGACAAAGGCTCAGTAGAAATTACAAAAATAGATAAAGATAGTCAAAAAGTATTAGAAGGCGTAGTCTTCGAAGTGCAAGATGAGCAAGGAAAAGTAGTAACAGAAGTAAAAACAGATAAAGATGGTAAAGCAAAAATCTCTGATTTATCAGTAGGGAAGTACAAATTAGTAGAGACGAAAAGTTTACCAGGCTACAAAAAGCTAACAGATTCAGTATCATTCGAAATTAAAAAAGGTATGACAACAGTCCTATCGTTGAAAGTAGAAAATGAACAGTTAGATAAAGGTTCAGTAGAAATTACAAAAATAGATAAAGACAGCAAAAAAGCATTAAAAGGCGTAGTTTTTGAAGTGCAAGATGAAGCTGGAACAGTAGTAAAGGAAGTAAAAACAGATAAAGATGGTAAAGCAAAAATCTCAGATCTATCAGTAGGAAAGTACAAATTAGTAGAGAAAGAAAGTTTACCAGGCTATAAGAAACTAACAGATCCAGTATCATTTGAAATCAAAAAAGGCATGACCGAAGTTCTATCATTAAAAATAGAAAATGAAATGGTAGATACGGGAAATATAGAGATAACAAAGATAGATAAAGATAATAAAGCACCGTTAGCGGGAGTAACATTCATCGTCCAAGATGAAAAGGGTAATGAAGTTACAAAAGTAACGACAGATAAAGATGGAAAAGCAAATGTTTCAGATTTACTTGTAGGAAAGTATGAATTAGTAGAGGTAGAAAGTTTACCTGGTTATAAAAAATTAGAAAAACCAATATCATTTGAAATCAAAAAAGGCATGACCGAAGTCCTATCATTAAAAGTAGAAAATGAAATGGTGGATACAGGGAATGTCGAGATAACAAAAATAGATAAAGATAGTAAAGCACCATTAGAAAATGTTGTATTTGAAGTACGTGATTTAAAAGGAAAAGTAGTTGCGAAAGTAACAACGGATAAAGAAGGAAAAGCAAACGTTTCAGATTTATCTATCGGGAAGTATGAGTTGGTAGAAGTAGAAACACCGGCAGGATACAAACCACTAGAAAAGCCAATTTCATTTGAAATTGAAAAGGGTAGAGTAACAGCGCTAAAGCTAACAGTAGAAAATGAATTAGTGGATACAGGAAATGTAGAAATTACAAAAGTAGATAAAGAAAATAAAGATGCTTTAGCTGATGCAGTCTTTGAAATTCAAGATGAAGCAGGGCAAGTAGTCGCTAAAATAACGACAGATAAAAAAGGACAAGTACAAGTTACTAATTTATCAGTCGGCACATACAAGTTAGTAGAAGTAAAAGCACCAAAAGGATATAAACAATTAGTAGATCCGATTACTTTCCAAATTGAAAAAGGCATGACAAAATCTCTTGCTTTAACAGTAGAAAACGAAATGTTAGACAAGGGAAATGTGGAAGTAACAAAAGTAGATAAAGATAGTCAAAAAGCATTAGCAAGTGTAGTCTTCGAAGTACAAGACGAACAAGGCAAAGTAGTAACAGAAGTAACGACAGATAAAGAAGGGAAAGCAAAAATCTCAGACTTATCTGTAGGAAAGTACAAATTAGTAGAGAAAAAAAGCTTACCAGGTTACAAAAAACTAACAGAGCCAGTATCATTCGAAATCAAAAAAGGTATGACAGAAGTCTTATCATTAAAAGTAGAGAATGAACAGTTAGACAAAGGCTCAGTAGAGATTACAAAAGTAGATAAAGATAGTCAAAAAGCATTAGCAGGTGTAGTCTTCGAAGTACAAGATGAAAAAGGCAAAGTAGTAACAAAAGTAACGACAGATAAAGAAGGAAAAGCAAAGATTGCTGATTTATCAGTAGGAAAATATAAGCTAGTAGAGGTAGAGAGCTTACCAGGATATAAAAAACTAGCGAAACCAGTATCATTTGAAATCAAAAAAGGTATGACAGAAGTCTTATCACTAAAAGTAGAGAATGAACTAGTAGACAAAGGCTCAGTAGAAATCACAAAAGTGGATAAAGATAGTCAAAAAGTATTAGAAGACGTAGTCTTCGAAGTGCAAGACGAACAAGGAAAAGTAGTAACGGAAGTAAAAACAGATAAAAATGGTAAAGCAAAAATCTCAGACTTATCTGTAGGAAAGTACAAATTAGTAGAGAAAGAGAGCTTACCAGGCTACAAAAAACTAACAGAGCCAGTATCATTCGAAATTAAAAAGGGTATGACAGAAGTTCTATCATTAAACATAGAAAATGAAATGGTAGATACGGGAAATGTAGAAATTACAAAAATAGATAAAGATAATAAGGCACCGTTAGCAGGTGTAGTCTTTGAAGTTCAAGACGACAAAGGCAAGGTAGTAACGAAAGTAACGACAGATAAAGCTGGAAAAGCAACAGTTGCAGATTTATCAGTAGGAAAGTACAAGTTAGTAGAAGTAGAGAGTTTACCAGGCTACAAAAAATTAGAAAAGCCTGTACTATTTGAAATTACAAAAGGTATGACAAAATCTTTAGCGTTCACTGTAGAAAATGAAATGGTAGATACGGGGAATGTAGAAATCACAAAAATAGATAAAGACAGTAAAGCACCATTAGAAAATGTTGTATTTGAAGTACGTGACTCAAAAGGCAAAGTAGTTGCGAAAGTAACAACGGATAAAGAAGGAAAAGCAGACATTTCAGATTTATCTATTGGAAAGTATGAGTTAGTAGAAGTAGAAACACCAGCAGGCTACAAACCACTAGAAAAGCCAGTTTCATTCGAAATTACAAAAGGTATGACGAAAGTCTTATCATTGCAAGTAGAGAATGAACAGTTAGACAAAGGTTCAGTGGAGATTACAAAAATGGCCGCTGAAAGCAAGGAAGTCTTATCAGGAGCTGTGTTTGAGGTTCATGATGAAAAGGGAAAAGTAGTAGTGAAAGTAACAACAGATAAAGATGGAAAGGCAAAAATCACAGATCTATCTGTAGGTAACTACACACTAGTAGAAGTAGAAGCACCAAAAGGATATGAAAAATTAACTAATCCAATTCCATTTGAAATTACAAATGGAATGATAAATGCAGTTCAATTAGAAGTATTAAACAAATTGAATCATTTAGCGCCACCAGGCCCAGAAACACCAGATCCAGAAACACCAGAAACACCAGATCCAGAAAAACCACACCAAATCCAGAAAAGCCTGGGACACCGAATCCAGAGAAACCTGAAAAAGAATTACCGAAGACAGGGCAGAAAATGCCTGTGGAACCATATATGGGAGCACTTCTTGTAATGATGAGTTTTGGATTACTCATATTAGGTAGAAAACAGCAGAGATAATAAAGGTGAAAAGGTATCCTCAAAGTATTTGAGGATACCTTTTTTAGCATAAAAAAAGCATCTAGCAAAAGTACTAGATGCAAATAAAAACACAAGGGAAGACAAAATTCTTCCCTTTTCCCGTATGTAATTATATCAAAAAATTTATAAAAAACTAGCTATATTTAAAATATAATTTTTAAAAAAGTTATATTTTAAATAATTGCAATAC
>NZ_JBEUTW010000236.1:0-4018 GCF_040492675.1 Bacillus sp. AP50 | reverse complement strand
GTTCTATATAGGTATATTTTTCTGACAACAAAACTATACTTTTCAGCATAGTCTTTTATAGTACAAATCTTAGAATTTTCATTACTTAAAATATACTTGTCCCAATCCCTCTTTACTCGCCCATATCGGAGCTTTTATGCCATCTACACCAATCAGCTTAAATATGAAGAAATGGTGTTCTGCTTTCACCTTAAAAGAAAGGGATTGATTATGATCGATGCGTCCCTTTGTATACTCATACTTCCATCCATCCATCTTTTCTTCTTTCATTCTTTTCTCTATCCCAGGGACTAAATCCACCCTTTTTCCATTGTAATCATATTGAAATCCACCCTTATTTTCTGCGTTTTCTACCATATCAGCAGCAAAGTTATGTGCTTTCACTAACTGTATTCCATACAAAACGCCTTCGGGTAAAAGGCTAATTAATAATAAAGAAAAGGTAAGGAATAGAGCCGTAGTTACTGTATTTTGCATTTTTAATGCACCTACTCTTTTTCTTTATTTTACGTTTCCACCTAATTGTTTTTCTTTTCCATTCGCATCATAAATAATAATACTTCTCGCTTTACTCTTTATCGTTTCTTTTTTTTCATCAAATTGCTTAAAATAACTAGCAGCTTCTGCATCACCTTCGACAGCAATCATTGCTGGTTTTTCCTGTACATCATGTACAGTGAAGTTACGTTTTGAAGCGGGATCTTTAAAATCCGCATTACCGTTATACGCCTTTTCAAACTCTTGTTTCGCTTTTTCTGGATCAATAGCTATTTCTTCTTCTGCACGCAGAGTACCTACTTTTACAGACTTAGCCACAGCTATCTCGCCTCCCCTTTCTAAAGACGATTTATTATCAGTATGTGTTGTATCTCCAATCACCATATCAGTTACAAAGAATAGACAACCTACAAATAACAGCAACATACTTGCTGCAACAATAAACTTTTGCATCCCTCTTCAGCCTCCTTAACTTTCAGACTTTCGAAATCGAAATCCACTTAAAATGGAACTTTTTTGGGGATTCAACAATTGATTTGGTAGCAATAACTTTGCTATTTCCTTCATTATTCCTTCTAACTCTTTATAATAGTTGCGACTTGATAGTAACGTACTACTATTCAATTGTGACTCAAACACATCTTCTATTTCATATGGTGGTAAAGCAGTTAATACCTTATCTCCAAAGCATTCTTCTACTATTTCATGCTTTAAAAGTGCAGGAGAAAACTTATTTCCAATGATCCTCACTTTCTCTAAAGCTAAGTAAGAAACGAGCTTTCTCTCTTTTTGTGTAAGAGGATGCGCTATCTTTAGCAATTGATGCAGATCTGGTTCCGCTACAAAGAATATGTAATCCGCCATTTCACATATCTCATGGTATAAATCTTTATCCCAATCGCTCCCTGCATCAATAATAGATATAGGTGCTTCTTGGTTGGCCAATAAAACCTTAATAAAATGGTCGAAGTCCTGCTCTGTTTCGTTTTGAAGCTCTTGGTCAACTATAGGATTCTTTACAATATAATTTATTCTTCCTTGCTTCCATTTTGGAATTAATAATATATCAGATTCCTTCTGTAGCATCTCTTTATATCGCTGCAACATAAATTCACTACGATAGTTTTCTGGCGCTTCTGTATATCCCTTTAATAACGGATACGTATAACCATCATCATATAGATTCTCTATATAATTCACATCAATCTGTAGCTCATTTAAGTAAGCGGCTAAAAGATGTGAAACAAAAGTGGCACCACTTCTCCTATTCATGTTGGCCACAATAATTGTTCTTCTTGGAATAGCGATACCAATTTGTTTCTCATATACTGGCTCAAAAGCCAATTTATACTTTTTTTTTATAATTGGCGCTTTTGGCGTTTCTTCCTGAATAGACTTACGCTTTTGTTTGTTTTTAAATAATTTTAAATTAGAATGTGATTCACTGTTGTTACCTTCCTCTAATTCACTTGATACTTTCTCTTCTTCCTCATCAAAAGGAACTACAGGCAATTTCGTATGTTGCGGTGCTTGACTTGCTCCTACAATTTCCACCACATTTTTAATATCCGATTCCTGTAGCAGCTGCGGGATGACTTTATTATCAATATCAATTTTACGAGAGTTAAAAATGTCATAGATACCTAGATAAATCAGTTTCGCTAAAAATTCATCATTATTTTCACGCTCTGTAAATACTACAATACGAATATCCCGCTGAAAGCGAATGTCTCTTAACTTCTGTAAAATAATTAATTCTCGCTTATCTTCGTGTCCCGCATCAATATTTAATCGTTTGTCATTAATACATAGAATATCAGGTTGCTCCGTATCTAGAATTTCATCTAAATACTTTATGTGCATGACATCACTATCAGCTACTTCAAATCCTGCACCAACAAAATCCTCACGTAAATATGCCGTATACACAGTATCACTAATAGCTAATACAATCTTTTTCATTATGAAAAACTCCTCTTTGATAGAAAATCACTTTAAAGTAATAGCATGTTTTCAAAAGGCACTTTTGTTGCGTATTGTATTTTTGTTAATAGTTCGGTGAGAAGTGATTCTATTTCAAATCCCTCCAAATTACATGGCATATTATCAATAAGGTTATATTTGACTCTAACCTCTAAACGATCCTCTATTTCTTCTAACGGTATCGCACTAAATAAACTTTGTTCATATATAAATCCATCCCGAAGATTTTTTTGTATTTCTGTCTTGTCTTTGTAAACAATGGTTACTTGTGCTAATTCAATAAAAGGATTATCTAAAGTTAATTTTGTATTCCAGTTTAGACTCCAGATTTCACAGCGGCCGTCCGCATGCACAACATTAGCAGCTACAGATGGAGTAATTGTAAATAAACGATCTACTGGAACATTTGTAAAAGTAGTTGTTTTTCCTTCAACTACTTTCAGTCCTCTTTCCTCACGTTCATGCTCAAGCGAAATTTCCGCACCAAACAATGCAATTTCACAAAATACTTGTTCCATTATGGGTTTAATGCCTTCATACGTTCGAACAGCATATACACTAAATTCTTGTGTTTCATCCGTTCGAACTAATTCATAAATGCTAAATTCTGCTGCATTTACAATTGCAAAAGGAATATCTTGTACAAAATTAGGATTTATAAATAGAGAATCCGGAATCACTGTCTCTGGATGTTTGAAAAACTCTAAACCAAGCTGATATCCTTTTAGAAATGCATTCTTAGCAGCAGCTGGGAATAATGTTTCAAATCTTTTGAGATTGCTTTTAAATTGCTTCTCTTCGACCTCGTTATTAAATTCTCTATCTTGTAAAATGTTTACACGATCAGCAAGCAGTAAAAAATAGTAGTTAATAAGAGAATTAATTCTCTCCTCAAAAACTTGATTATCTTTACAATATTTATCAAATCTTCTTTTACTTTCACTAATAATTTCATTCATTCTTTAATACTCTCCTTATCATTTTCTAGTTATTAAATAAAAAAAGACACACCAATGGCAGGTATATGCCCTCGGTGTGTCCGTTTAGCAAGAATTAAATATCTCTCGATTTGTATATTAATTTTAAACAATAAAACTTATGTATAAGATTATCTATATAATATCTAAATGTCAATACTACTTCGCAATTATTAAATAAACTCACAAAAATAATGCTTCTAATTGATTAACCTTTTCTTTTTTGCATATGTCATTTAATAACCTAATTCAGGTAATACTATTAGTATATCTAAGTATAGGATTTTCATAACAAAATTTCGATTTTTTATTTACAACTAAATTTCAAAAGTAAAAAACATTCATTTAATATATTCCTTACCTTAGAGAACTTTAAATATAAAACAATCTTTATATTACTCATAGCATAACTAACAGTAAACGACTAAAGCATATTAATGTTATGTAAACAATAAAGCGACACAAACTCGTTCGGTTGATATCAACATATCAACTGACATTGACATGAAATTTCATATTGAGAGATGAATACAAGTTAAACTAACCATCCAGTTCATACC
>NZ_JBEUTW010000235.1:0-5752 GCF_040492675.1 Bacillus sp. AP50 | reverse complement strand
TGGGAGACCGAAAGGTTGCCAAATTTCTCATCGAAACGTTATTAAAACAATAAAAAATAACGGTTATATTGAAATCACAACGGACGATCGTTTTCTTCAGTTATTGAATTATGCTTTTGATGGTTCCGTGTTTGATATATACAGTGCTTTGTTGAATGGAGCTAGACTCGTGCTTGCTCCAAACAAAGCTGCTAGCGATCTTAAGGAAATTGCAAGGTTAATGAAAGAGGAAAATATTACGATATCCCTTATGACCACGGCATTGTTTAATGTAATTGTAGATGAGCAGATATCTTGTTTGAAAAACTTGAGAAAAGTCCTGATGGGCGGCGAGAAGGCTTCTATAAAACATGTTCGCAAAGCCGTCAATTATCTAGGAGATAACCGGATAATTAATGTATATGGTCCAACCGAAACAACGGTATTTGCTGCTACGTATGAAGCCGATCATCAAATAAACTCTTTGGATTGTATTCCTATAGGTCGCTCAATAAATAATACACAGCTGTACGTTGTAAGCCAATCTGGTCATCTCCAACCAATGGGTGTTTCTGGGGAATTATATATAGGCGGAGATGGAGTAGGCAAAGGTTATTTAAATCAAAGTGAGCTTACAAACAAATTCTTTATAGATAATCCTTTCGGTGAAGGTAAGGTATATAAAACTGGCGATTTAGTACGCTGGCTACCTAATGGGAATTTGGAATATCTGGGAAGATCGGATCAACAGGTGAAACTCCGTGGACATAGAATAGAACTAAGCGAGATCGAGGCTAGGCTAGCTGAATATCCTGGCATACAAAATTGTGTAGTAGCTTTAAAAGGGGAAGGATCGAATGGATCTTACTTATATGCTTATTATGTGGCTGAGTTGAAAGTAGAAACTGTAGCGTTGAAGAAATTTTTACAGGAAAAGCTTCCTAGTTTCATGATTCCTGCAAGATTTGTGCAGCTGGATGAAATTCCACTCACCTCAAATGGGAAGGTGGACAAAGGCAGTCTGCCGGAAATACAGGAAATTCATGACCCTCGACATCAAAAAGCAACTACACAATTAGAGCAGCAGCTAGTTGTCCTTTATCAGGAAGTTCTTAACAGGGAGAAGATTGGAATCTATGATAACTTCTTTGAATTAGGCGGTCATTCTTTAAAATTAATGATGCTTACTTCAAGAATATCTAAAGAATTAGCTGTAGATATTTCCTTTAGAGACGTATATGCTAATCAAACTGTAAAGCAGTTGGCAGACCATATAAATTCTCTAGAAAAAAACATCTTCGAGGCGATTAATCCTGCGCTTGAAAGCGAGTTCTATCCAGTATCTTATGCTCAAAAGCGGATGTATCTGGTTCAGGAAATTGAAGGGGATAACAGCACGCACTACAATATGCCAATTGCATTGGAAATTAAAGGTGCACTTCAGAAAACAAAAGTAGAGACCATCATGCAATTATTAGTGGATAGGCATGAGTCTCTTCGTACCTCTTTTCATATTAAGGATGAGCAGATTGTTCAAAAAATTCATCAGCGTGTCGATTTTCAGTTTGAAATCATTTCTTCCTCAGGAAGAGATGAATCAGTACTGGTAGAACAGTTTGTACGACCATTTAATTTACAAAGTGGTAGCCTATTTAGAGCAGCGTTAATTGAGAAATCAAGTGAAGATTTTATTCTCTGTCTAGATATGCATCATATTATCTCTGACGGAGTGTCTGCCAATATTCTATTTCAGGAGTTTGTATCTTTGTACCGTAACGAAAAGCTGCCTGAATTATCTGTTCAATATAAGGACTACAGTGTTTGGCAACAGAGAGAAGATCAGAAGCAGAAAATTCAAGAACAGGAGGCATTTTGGCTAAATAGGTTTACTGGAGAGATACCGGTTTTGAACATGCCTTCAGATTTTCCGGAGCGTGCAGATAAACTGTCCAAGGGAGAGACTTTTCATACGGAAATAAATGCGACTCTACTGGAAAAATTAAGAGACCTTTCTATCAGAAGTGGAACTACGCTGTTTACAACGCTCTTGGCTTCGTTTCATATTTTCCTTTCTAAATATACCAGTCAGGAAGATATTGTGGTGGGTACTCCTATCTCCGGTAGAGGTCATACTGATCTTGAAAGAATTGTAGGAATGTTTGTCAACACATTGGCAATTCGTTTGCAGTCTAATTCTAGTCTTACATTTAATGAGTTTCTTGCCAAAGTAAAAAATGAAACTGTTCTTGCGTTTGATCATGCAGAATATCCTTTTGAAATGTTAGTTGAAAAGCTGAATCTTTATCGAAATTCCGGTAGCAATCCACTTATTCATACTATATTTACTTTACAAAGTGAGAGTTCGTCTGCTGATGGAATCCCTGATCTTACGGTAACCCCTTACGAATGGGAGTGGGGAAATTCAAAATATGATTTTACACTTGCTGCAACAGAGGGGGAAAGTTTAAGGATTTCAGTGGAATATAATACTGGAAAATTTAAAAGAAGTACTATTAAGAGAATGCTTAAGCATTTTGAATGGATTTTAGAACAAATTACTAAAAATCCTGATATGTTATTAAAAAGCATTGAGATAGCCACTCCGCATGAAAAGGATATGGTCTTAGAACAGTTTAATAGCACTTATAAACACATTCCAACAAATAAAACTATACATCAGCTTTTCGAAGAACAGGCGGAAAAAGCACCTGGATATCCTGCTGTCATATATAAAGATGAGGTTCTTACGTACGGGGAATTAAATAATCAATCAAATAAGCTGGCCAAAATGTTGAGAAAAGCCGGCGTTGGTCCTGAGACAGTAGTGGGAGTAATTATGAATCCGTCTTTAGAAATGGTTGTAAGTACTCTTGCTATTCTTAAATCAGGAGGGGCTTTTTTGCCAATTGATCCTAAATTGCCTGTCGGTAGACAAGTTTATATGCTTGAGGACAGTTCTGCTGATCATTTGGTGGTCCATACGCTTAATCAAATTCCGGAATCTTATGGCGGGAACACTTTTTGTTTAGAGCAGCTATCCTCATCAAACGAAGATGAACCGAACCTTGAGAGTATCATCAAGCCAGACAATCTTGCCTATGTTATCTATACGTCTGGTACAACAGGAAGACCTAAAGGTGTGATGGTAGAACATCTTTCTCTCGTAAATCTGTGTTTTTGGCATAATCACGAATTCCAAGTCATACCAAAAGACCGAAGCGCAAAATTAGCGGGATTTGGTTTTGATGCTTCTGTATGGGAGGTATTCCCTTATTTAATTGCCGGATCTTCTATTTATATAGTAGAAGATGATATTAGGGGGGATGCAGTTGCCTTAAACAGCTACTTTGAGAAAAACGAAATAACCATCAGCTTTCTGCCTACCCAGTTAGCAGAACAGTTCATCCCTCTCAACAATAGCTCATTAAGAATTTTGTTAATTGGCGGAGAGAAAGTTAGAAAAGTAAGTAGCGCACCATATAGAATCGTAAATAATTACGGTCCTACTGAAAATACCGTTGTGGCAACCAGTTGCACACTCTTTGAAAATCAAATGGAATATCCGATTGGGCAACCAATATGGAATAACCAAATTTTAATTCTCAGTCCCGATGGAAATGTGCAGCCTGTCGGCATTCCTGGAGAATTATATATTGCGGGGAGAGGGTTAGCCAGAGGTTATATGAATAACCCTTCTCTTACTGAAGAAAGATTTGTGGAAAATCCTTACTCAGATGGTAAGATGTATTCAACTGGAGATGTAGCACGATGGCTTCCAGATGGCAAGATTGAGTTTCTTGGAAGACAAGATAATCAAGTGAAGATAAGAGGCTTTCGAATAGAGATAAACGAAATAGAATCCTGCCTACTTCAGTATCCATCAATTCGAGAAGCTGTCGTTTTGGCTCATGAGAGTGAAAGTAAGCGTTATTACTTATGTGCATATATAGTATCGTCTAATAAAGCTGATTACAGTGAGATTCGGCGTTTCTTACTTGAACAACTTCCTGAATATATGGTGCCAGCTCATGTCATTCAACTTGATCATATTCCATTAAATCCAAACGGGAAGATAGATAAGAAAAAGCTGTTAGAAGTTAAAGAATTTACTTTACCGGTTTCAAAATATACAGCACCAAGTAATCCTCTTGAGAAAAAGTTGGTAGCTATTTTTAAGGATGTCCTAAAAGTTGAGCAAATTGGCGTTCATGACAATTTTTTTGAGAGGGGAGGACATTCGCTTAATGCCACTATTCTTCTCTCAAGGATTCATAAGCAGCTTAACATAGGAATTAAATTACGTGAATTTTTTGCTAATCCTACAGTTTCTGGGACAGCACAGCTCATGCGACAGGAAAAAAATACTCGGTACCTTTCAATTCAGAAAGCTGCAGAACGGCCTTCTTACCCAGCTTCTGCCGCTCAGAAGAGAATGTTTATAGTCGAACAGCTGGATGCCCAGAACGATGGAACGAATTATAATATGCCAATTGTTATGGAAGCTAAAGGAAATCTGAGTGCGGAAAATGTTGAAAAAGCGTTCAAGTCATTGATAGCTAGACATGAGGCTCTTCGTACGTCTTTCCATTTGGAGGATAATCATCTTACTCAAGTTATTCATCATCAAGATATACCTTGGAGTTTGGATGTTGTTAGAGCATCAGAATCTGAAATTGAAAATCTTGTAAATAAATTTATAGTACCGTTTGATTTGCAAAAAGCTCCATTATTCCGTGCTGTTTTACTTGAAATTAGTCCCAATCGACAACTTATTATGATGGATATGCATCATATAATAGCTGATGGAATCTCGGCTAATATTCTTTTAAGGGACTTCTGTGCTTTATACCAAGGGCACAGCCTGCCGAACATCACTCTGAACTACAAAGATTTTGCTGTTTGGCAGCAGGAAGATGAACAGATTGAGAAGTTAAAGACCGATGAGGAATATTGGTTAAATATGTTATCAGGGGAGCTTCCTGTGTTGGATCTTCCTACCGATTTTACACGACCACCTGTAAGGCAGTTTAAAGGAGAAACCCTTGAATTTTCAGTGGATAGCTCTATTTTGAAAAAGTTGAAGGAACTCTCAGCTTCAGAAGGGGCAACTTTATATATGACTTTATTAGCTGCCTATAATGTACTTCTTTCTAAATATACAGAAAAAGAAGATATTATCGTCGGATCTCCAATTGCCGGTAGGCCTCATGCTGATCTTGAAGAAGTAGTTGGTGTATTTATTAATGTTCTTGCTTTAAGAAATAGACCGGAAGGAAGTTTGAGTTTCCGTGAATTTCTTGCAAATGTCAGAACGGAAACCTTGAAATCTTACGAATATTCAAATTATCCTTTTGAAGAGCTTGTAGAAAAGTTAGATCTAAAACGGGATTTTAGCCGAAATCCTATATTTGATACGACATTTAGTTTGCAGAATTTTGACCTGGACATAGCTATAGGAGAGGAACTGCAATTTAAGCCATATGAGATTGAATGGAAAAGCTCGAAGTTTGACCTAAGCTGGATATGTCAAGAGGGGGAATCTCTTTATATAACACTAGAATACAGTACAAGCCTGTTTACCCAAGATACTATAGAAAGAATGAGAAATCATTTTCTTCATCTGCTGTATCAGATAGTTGAAGATCCTGAACAAAAGCTGTCAGATATGATTCTGGTGACAGAGGAAGAAAAACATCAGCTTCTGTATACCTTTAACCAAACTGAAAAGCCGTTCCCGAATGATAAAGCAATCCATCAACTGTTTGAGGAACAG
>NZ_JBEUTW010000234.1:0-5932 GCF_040492675.1 Bacillus sp. AP50 | reverse complement strand
CGAGCGCTCCGTGAGAAGTCCAACTGTCTGCCCTCTCTTTACTCCCTGTTTTACTAGGCTATGTGCGATCTGGTTAGCCATTCCATTTAGCTCTTGATAGCTAAGCTTCCTGTCTTCGAATATCAGCGCTACATTATCTGGATTTTTCGCTACTTGCTTTTCAAAAAGCTCCTGCAGCGATTTATCCTTTGGATAATGTTTCATAATATCGTTCTTTAACAGCAGCTGTTTCTTTTCTTTTTCTGTTAACAGTTCAATATCATCCAACAGACAATCTGGATTACTAATGATTTGTTGCAAAATATGATTATAATGATTAGCCATTTTTTTAATGGTTATTTCTTTAAAAAGACTAGATTTATACTCTACCGTAAACTGGAGTGTTTCCCTTTCCACAAATGCCCAGGTCATATCAAACTTTGAAATAGACCAATTCCATTTATAAGGATGTAAATGAAGTCCAGGTATTTCAACTTGGTTATCTATATTCTGCAAAGTAAACATAGTATCGAATAATGGATTTCTGTCCAGAGTTCTGGAAATATCCAACTGTTCAATGAGTTCTTCGATAGGTATATCTGCATTTTCAAAAGCATTCAATACTTCATGCTTAACTTGTGATAGAAATTCCTGAAAAGATATATTCCCTGCTGATTTATTCCGAATTACTAATGAGTTAACGAACATACCAACAACCGGTTCTAACTCTGCATGCGGTCTCCCCGCTATTGGCGTCCCAATCAATATATCATCTTGGTTTGTATATTTTGAGAGTAAAACATGATAAGCAGCTAGTAGAATCATATACAATGTTGTGCTATCGTCATTTGAGAAGGCAGCCTTTAGTTTTGCAAGCTCACCAGCAGACACTTCAAAGTTTAGTGTTTTTCCCTTAAAGCTTTGTACTTTTGGCCGTTTATAATCCGTGGATAGCTCTAATATAGGTAGTTCTCCTGACAGGCGTTCAAGCCAGTAGGATTTCTGCTTTTTCAAATGCTCCTGCTGAGCTATTTCACGTTGCCAGCCCACATAATCTTTATATTGAACCTCTATTTTTGGAAGTACTTCCCCTTGATACAGGAGAGAGAGATCTTCTAAAAGCACAGCCACTGAAATACCATCTGAAATGATGTGATGCATATCTAACATCAAAATGAAGCGGTTATCCTTTAGTTTTACAAGACTTGCTCGAAAGAGAGGAGCGCAACTTAAATCAAAAGGCTGTATGAAAGACCTTATCAGTCCTGGCATTTCTCCTTCATCAGCCTGCATAAAATCCATACTCCATTTAACTTCAGAATGAACTTTTTGAGTGAGCTCCTGCTTGTTCAAATGAAAAGAAGTTCGTAGTGACTCGTGCCTACTTATCAGGGACTTTAATACAGAAGCTAACTGGTCGACATTTAAGTTTCCTTCTATCTCAATAATGGCCGGCATATTATAGTGAACTCCAGATTCTCTTCCCTCCAACTGATTCACAGCAAACATACGCCTTTGAGAAGAGGAAACTGGGTAAAAAGGTTTTTCTTCCATTGGAAGAATAGATTTATACTGTATTTCTTTCGAATCATAAATCAACCTGGTCATTTCCTTCAGAGTGGTCGAAGTGAATATCTCTCGTAGAGAGACTGCTTTATTAAATTCCTTCTGAATCCTATGGACCAGAACAGATGCTTTTAGAGAGTGTCCGCCTAATTTGAAAAAATCATCTGTGCGACTGACATTTTCGATACCGAGCAGTTCTTTCCAAATCTCAGCCATTTTTATTTCTCTTCCTACAGGTAGTTCGTAATCCACTTGGAGATCTCTGTATACAAAAGGATTTGGGAGCGCTCTTTTATCAACCTTTCCATTTGTCGTAAGCGGTAGTTCTTTCAATCTTATAATGCTAGTAGGGATCATATACTCTGGTAATTTCCTTTTTAATTCCATCTGTAGATCCTGTTCGGACCACTCTGCCTCTGACACTACATAGGCACATAAGTAGGATCCGTACTCGTGGCTATTTGCTGTTATCACAACAGCATTTTGGATATCCGGATTTTCAAGTATCCTGGTTTCAATTTCTCCTAGCTCTATCCGGTGTCCTCTCAATTTAACCTGCTCATCCATTCTTCCAAGATATTCAATATTTCCATCTGGTAACCAGCGTACCCAATCGCCCGTTCTATATAACGTTCCATTTCCAAAAGGATTTTTAACAAACCGCTCGGCCGTAAGACCTGGAAGATTTAGATAGCCTTTTCCTACCCCTTCTCCTCCAATACACAATTCGCCAGGAACGCCAATAGGCTGAAGCTGGAGATATTGGTTTACTACATATAGAAAAGTATTATTTAAAGGCTTTCCAACCGGAACCGTTCCTGTAACCTTTACTGCTGAATCTACAGCATATGTTGCTGCAAAAACTGTCGTTTCAGTAGGCCCATATCCATTAATCAGTCGGTTTTCTCCAAGGTAGTCAAAAGCTTTACTTACATGTTTAACAGAGGCCTTCTCTCCACCAAAAATAATTTTCCTCATGCCTTTCAAACAAGAAAGTTCCAAGTCGACAAGCGCATTAAATAGGGCTGCCGTCATAAAGGAAACAGTAATATTCTCATCCTGGATATATCCCGACAGTGCTTTCATATCTAATGCCGTTTCCTGTGGAATCAATACAAGAGTTGCTCCATTCAGCAGAGCACTGTAAATATCGAATACAGATCCGTCAAACGCGTAATTAGAAAGCTGCAGTATTCGATCTGTTTCTAAGATTTCAATATATCCGTTGTTTATAATTGTCTTAATAACATTTTGATGAGCAGTAAGATTTCCTTTAGGTTGTCCGGTCGATCCTGAAGTATAGATGATATAAGCTATATCTCCCGGTTCATTTTTATTCAATAGATTATGACTGGATTCCCGAGCCCACGCTTTCTCACTAAGAATTAAGACCTGACCCATATAACCCTCTGGAATTAATTGCTCACTCTGTACTACTATGAATTCTGTTTGACTGTCTTTAAGCATATAACGAACCCGTTCTGAAGGGCTGCTTGGCTCAATTGGGACATATGTTCCTCCCGCTTTCAAAACCCCGAGTATGGCTACAATCATTTCAGCTGATCTTTCCAAGATAAGCCCTACTGTATGGCCGCGAGCGACCCCTCTTTTCTGCAGACTACGGGCCACTTGATTCGCCTGTTCGTTTAATTCTTTATAAGTTAATAGACATTTCTCCATTGAAATAGCAATTTGATCAGGAGCTTCAGCTGCTTTATCCTCAAAGATCTCATGAATCGTTTTAGATCTCGGATAGTGTTCCTTTCTTCCACTGAACACCTCTACCAGAATATCGACTTCTTCTTTTCCAGCCAACTGAATATCAGCAATTGGCATCTCAGGACTGCTGATAATCTGCATGAGAATATGATTAAAGTGGCTTTGCATCCTTTCAATCGTTTCCCTTTTAAACAGGGCTGTACTGTATTCAATCGATATGGAAAGAGCGTCATCCTCAATCACAATCCAGTTCAAATCAAATTTCGCATTTCTCCAGCTCCAGTTATATGGATGAATATGTAATCCCGGAATATTCAACTTAGCAGCATCCATATTCTGAAAAGTAAGCATGGTATCAAACAGAAGATTTCGATTCATCGAGCGGTGTCCACCCAACTGGTCTGCCAGCTCTTCGATTGGATAATCTGCATGTTCATAAGCTTGCAAAACATTCTGTTTTACTTCGCTTAAAAACTTTGAGAAAGTCCATTTATCATCAAGGACATTCCTCAATGGAATTGTATGGGCAAACATACCGACGATTCCTTCAGTATCAGCATGAGATCGTCCTGCAACCGCTGTGCCAATAGCAATTTCTTTCTGTCCTGTGTACTTTGACAGCATGATATGATAAGCCGCTAAAAATGTCATAAATAAAGTGGCTCCGCTTTCGGTTGATACATCCTTTAGCTTCTGAATCAGATTAGGAGCTACCTCAAAGGTGCTAATCGCCCCCTTGTAATCCTTTTCCGCAGGTCTGCAGTAATCAGTCGGAATCTCAAGTATAGGCATTTCCTTCTGAAAAATATCTGTCCAGAAAGATTTCTGTTTATGGAGACGCTCTTTTTGAGTCGCACTCTGCACCCAGACAGCATAATCTTTATATTGAAGTGGAACCTCTGGAAGCTGATTCCCCATATACAGTTCTGCTAGTTCCTGCATAAGAATGTTCATGGAGATTCCGTCAGTAATGATATGATGCATATCAATCATTAGTAGGTGACGTCTGCTGCTCAACTTGATGATGCCTGCTCTTATCAAAGGAACTTTAGTAAGGTCAAAAGGCTGTATAAAAGAAGCTATAACTTGTTCAACCGCATCTTCTGTACACTCCGTGATTCTTAGACTAAAATCAGCTTTTTGATGTACTTTCTGCACAATCTCTTCTTCTCTTGCAATGACTGTTGTGCGTAGTGACTCATGTCTTTGAATCAGAGACATAAAAGCTTGATTTAATTGTTGCAAATCTAAATTACCGTGAATTTCAAATACACCAGGGACGTTATAACTTGTATTTTTTTTGTGCTCTTCAAGCTTTTCTACCAAATAAATTCTTTTTTGGGAGGATGTCGCTGGGTAATAATCACTTACCTTTACCGACGGAATTCGGTCAAAAGTGCCTTTCTGGTTGCTCTGTATATAATCAGCCAGCTCTTTTACTGTCGGCCGCGAAAATATCACCTTGAGAGGCAACTCGACTTTAACCTCTTTATGTAGACGCGAGGCGAGTAGCGTAGCCTTGAGTGAATGTCCGCCAAGTTCGAAAAAGTTATCATAAAGGCTCACTTTCTCGACACCGAGTATATCCTGCCAAATCTCTGCTATTGTTTTTTCTGTTTCTGTTTCTGGATCCTTATATAGTTCTATCACGCTACTAGGAGCAGGCAGCCTACCTTTGTCCACCTTCCCATTTGAGGTGAGTGGAATTTCATCCAGCTGCACAAATCTTGCAGGAATCATGAAACTAGGAAGCTTTTCCTGTAAAAATTTCTTCAATGCTACAGTTTCTACTTTCAACTCAGCCACATAATAAGCATATAAGTAAGATCCATTCGATCCTTCTCCTTTTAAAGCTACTACACAGTTTTGTATGTCAGGATATTCAGCTAGTCTAGCCTCGATCTCGCTTAGTTCTATTCTATGTCCACGGAGTTTTACCTGTTGATCCAATCTCCCTAGGCATTCCAAATTCCCATTAGGTAGCCAGCGTACTAAATCGCCAGTTTTATATACCTTACCTTCACCGAAAGGATTATCTATAAAGAATTTGTTTGTAAGCTCACTTTGGTTTAAATAACCTTTGCCTACTCCATCTCCGCCTATATATAATTCCCCAGGAACACCCATTGGTTGAAGATGACCAGAGCGGCTTACAACATACAGCTGTGTATTATTCATTGGACGACCTATAGGAATACAATCTAAGGAATTTACTTTATGATCAGCTTCATACGTTACAGCAAATACCGTTGTTTCCGTTGGACCATAACCATTAATTATCCGGTTATCTCCTAGATAATTGACGGCTTTGCGAACATGTTTTATAGAAGCCTTCTCGCCGCCCATCAAGACTTTTCTCAAGTTTTTCAAACAAGATATCTGCTCATCTACAATTACATTAAACAATGCGGTAGGCATAAAAGATATCGTAATATTTTCCTCTTCCATTAACCTTGCAATTTCCTTAAGATCGCTAGCAGCTTTGTTTGGAGCAAGCACGAGTCTAGCTCCATTCAACAAGGCACTGTATATGTCAAACACGGAACCATCAAAAGCGTAATTCGCTAACTGGAGAAGCCTATCGGCCGTTGTAATTTCAATATAGCCGTTATTTTTCACTGTTTTAATGACGTTACGGTGGGAAATCTGGCAACCTTTCGGTCTCCCA
>NZ_JBEUTW010000233.1:0-26425 GCF_040492675.1 Bacillus sp. AP50 | reverse complement strand
CTTGAGGAATGGATTGAGCAGAAAACAAAAGAAACGTTTACATTATTTAATTCGAATTTATACTATTTCGCTTTAATAAAATTAAACGATAATGAATGTGCGGTCTTTGGAAATGTTCATCATATTATTATGGATGGTTTATCAATTCAAATATTTACTGAGCAGATTGCAAAATATTATTATGACATGCATAACGAGAATGAGGAAGGCGAAATTAAAAATTCATATGTTCAATTTCTGACTAATGAACAAACATACTTGAATAGTAGTCGTTTTCAAAAAGATCAAAAATTCTGGTTAGAGGAATTTAAAACACTGCCATCTGTGACCGGGTTGAAGCCTTATAATACGTACCAAGTTAGTACCAAAGCATCACGTGAGACGTTTATATTAACGGAACATTTGAAGAGAAAGATAGAAAAATTTTCTGAAGATTACAAAATTAGTTTATATACTCTTTTTGTTGCTGCTTTCTCGTTGTCCATGTATCGGTGGACCTCATCGCTTGATATTGGTTTAGGAATGGCTTACGGCAACCGTATGACTAAAATGGAACGAAAATTGATTGGAATGATGGTGAGTACAGTTCCTTTAAGAATGGATATTGATCCAGAAGAAGAAGTACTTTCATTTATTAGTAGGGTGTCCAGAAAACAAAGTAAATCATTAAGACACCAGAAATATCCATTTGATTTGTTATTAAAGCAGATTAATAAAGAGAGTAACAGTAATGTGAGACTTTTCGGAACTACGATTGATTATAGGGATCGTGATGAAAGTGGTGACTCACTATGGATTCCAAACCGTGAAGAAGTACAAGATTTTGCAGTGCATATTGAAAATCTAATTGATATAGACTCTTTACATGTACATATTGATTATCGTGAGGAGCTATTTTCTAAGGAAGAGATAGAACGATTCTTTAACGTTATGCTAGTGATACTGGAAAATATTTTTGAAAACCCAAAGCAGAAGGTTGCTGAAATAGAAATCATTTCTGAGGAAGATAAAAGAAAAAGTTTAGTTGAGTTCAACAATCCTAAACTGGATGTCCCGCCTCAAGCAACTATTCATGAAATGTTCGAACGGCAAGCGATGATTTATCCAAATGCTATTGCAGTTACGTATGAAAAAGAAAAAATTACTTATAAGGAGCTTAATGAACGTGCAAACCAGTTAGCTCATTATCTGCAGAAAAAAGGAGTAGGACCTGATACTTTAGTTGGACTGTGCGTTGAACGTTCCCACGAGATGATTGTAGGTATTTTAGGGATTTTGAAGGCTGGTGGGGCTTATGTCCCACTTGATCCAACATATCCAGAGCAACGACTTCAATATATTTTAGAAGATGCTAGCATTCAGTTATTCGTAACGCAAGAAAGTTTAAAAGAATTGAACTGGTTACCAGAAAATGTTGAGTCGATTTGCCTGGATCGTGATCAAGATGAGATTGGGAAAGAAAGTAAGACTTTGCCGGTTTCTAGTGTCGGTCCCCAAAATCTGGCATATGTAATCTATACTTCGGGATCAACGGGAAATCCAAAGGGCGTTATGATAGAGCATCACAATGTCATTCGGTTATTTAAATCGACGGATTGTTGGTATCAGTTTAATGAAAAAGATACTTGGACGCTTTTTCATTCGTATGCATTTGATTTCTCAGTATGGGAAATTTGGGGAGCATTATTATATGGTGGAAAATTAGTTGTTGTTCCGTACTGGATTAGTCGATCACCTAAGGATTTTTATCAATTATTGGTGGAGGAAGAAGTCACAGTTCTAAATCAGACACCTTCCGCATTTCGACAATTAATACAAGTGTGTGAACAAGAAGATAAGAATAAAAATTTGCAGCTGCGTTATGTCATATTTGGCGGAGAAGCGTTAGAACCTACTAGCTTGTTACCGTGGTTTCAAAGGTATGGGGAGAAAAACCCACAGTTAATTAATATGTATGGAATTACAGAAACTACAGTTCATGTTACATATTATCCAATTACTTTAGATGATGTGCAGCAGGCTTCAAGAAGTAATATTGGAAAGCGGATTCCCGATTTAGAAGTGTATATACTAGACGCTTATCAACAACCTGTTCCTATAGGTGTTGATGGTGAACTTTATATTGGCGGGGCAGGGCTTGCACGTGGGTATTTAAATAGACCTGAATTAACAGCAGAGCGTTTTATATCTCATCCATTTAGTAGTGATCTGAAAGCAAGATTATACCGGACAGGAGACTTAGCGAGGTATTTGCCAGATGGGAATCTAGATTATCGTGGAAGAATTGATCATCAGGTTAAAATACGTGGTTTCCGAATTGAGATTGGGGAAATTGAGTCTACTTTACATACATATGCATATGTAAAAGAGGTAGTTGTAATTGTAAGAGAAGATCAGCCAGGCGATAAACGATTAGTAGCATATGTTGTAGGAGATGGAAATGTAGATGCGTGGAGAGAGTATCTTAAAGCGAAACTACCAAGTTATATGGTTCCTTCGGGATTTGTGGCGATGGAAGCTATTCCACTTACAGCTAACGGTAAAGTTGATCGTGAGGCCTTACCTATGCCGGAGGAAACGCAGATTAATAGTGAATGTGTTGGCCCTCGGAATAGTAACGAACAGATACTAACTACCATTTGGAAGAGAGTATTAGGTGTTAAAAAGGTGGGAATCTATGATAATTTCTTTGAAATTGGTGGCGACTCGATTCTCAGTATTCAAATCATATCTCAAGCAAGTCAAGTGGGGTTAAAACTTACTCCAAAGCAAATGTTTGAATGCCCAACTATCGCTGAGCTGGCACAAGTGGCTATAGAAACGCAGGGAGTACAAGCGGAGCAGGGAATTGTGATAGGTGATGTGCCTCTTACTCCAATTCAGTGCTGGTTCTTCGAGCAAGAACATCCACATACAGAGCATTGGAATCAATCAATGCTTTTAAGAGTAAAAGAAAGATTGGATGTGAAATTACTAGAGGGAGCGATATTAAATTTACTGAAACATCATGATGCTTTACGTTTCCGGTACGAACAGTTACCAAACGGAACGTGGAGGCAGAGAAATGAAGGGACTGATGAGCTGTCAGTACTCCATGTTGTAAAACGGAATCAAGTTAATGAAAAAGAGTGGAATAAAATAATACAAGAAGAGATGAATATTCATCAAGCTAGTTTCAATTTAATTACTGGTCCGTTAATGAAAGTAGTGTACTTTGAAGATAACTTGATTGAAAATGATCGAATATTCTGGGTGATACATCATTTAGTAGTAGATGGAGTGTCATGGAGGATTCTATTGGAAGATTTACAGGTGGTATATAACCAGATGAAACAAGGTCAAGAAATTCGCTTACCTGCGAAAAGTACATCTTTTAAAGAATGGTCTGAACGACTTCAGACATACAGTGATTCGGGTATTTCAAAAGAAGTAAAGGATTATTGGAATGAACAAGTAGAAAAAGAAACGATGAAAATTCCAATGGACTATCCAATACAAGAAACGACAGAAGAATCGATTGATCAAGTGACGAGGACTTTAGGAATAGAAGAAACACAAGCATTGTTTCACGAAGTTCTAGTCACTCATAAGACAAGGATTGATGAGGTACTATTAACGGCATTAGGACAAGCTATCGTCGATTGTACAAATCAGCAAACCGTTTCTATTCATCTAGAAGGACACGGGAGAGAAGAGATGATTGAAGGTATTGATTTATCAAGGACAGTGGGCTGGTTCACGAGTATTTATCCCGTTCATCTCAATTTTCAAGGAACTCAGACACCTATTGAAGGGTTAAAGGCAGTCAAAGAGCAATTGCGTCGAATCCCAAATCGCGGAGTTGACTATGGTATTTTACGTTACTTGAATAAAGGATTACTTCCGTTTTATCAGCAAAAGCCTTCAATAAGCTTTAACTATTTGGGCCAATTTGATCAGGTGTTTTCAAGGGACTCTTTGTTTATGCAAGAGACAGGATTTACATTTTTAGATCATGCTCCAGATTCCAAACCATCTCATCTAATTGATGTTATCGGAATGGTGAAAGATGAAAAGTTACATTTTATTTGGATGTATAGTAGGGAACAGTTTTCTAAATTAAAAATTCAAGTGATAGCAGATGGTATGTTGAGGCATCTTCGTCAACTTATAAATAAACCAACAACAGAGTCTGCTTTTACGGTATCAGATTTTGCTGATGCAGAGGATCTTACGGAAGAAAGCTTGAGCAAAGTATTACTTAAATTAACAAAGAAGAGGGTGTAAAAATGGGAGACGTTATTGATATATATGGTTTATCACCTTTGCAAAAAGGAATACTGTTTCATACTTTATACGATCAAGATGATGAACATTCTTTTTCCTATATTGTACAAGTAGGTTTCTTGCTCGGGGGGCAATTGGATGTTGATACTTTTGAAAAGGCTTGGGAATATGTTATTAATCGACATGAGGTTTTACGTTCAGTATTTGTATGGGAGGAAGTAGAAAAGCCACTACAAGCGGTTTACCAACGTCTTCCTTTTACTATTCATCAAGAGGATTGGAGCACCTATCCACATGAGGAAAGGTTGAAGAAATTACAACAGTTTTTGAATGTAGATCGTAGAAAAGGATTTTTATTGGATGAAGCACCATTGATGAGAGTCACTGCGATTAAAGAAGCAAAAGAGGAAACGAGAATTATTTGGACACATCATCATATTTTGCTAGATGGATGGAGTGTGTCATTGGTCTTTAGTGAAGTGATGGAAGTTTATCTCAAGATGATAAAGGGAGAATTATTGACTCTTCCTAAATCTCTTCCTTATAAAAAATATATCCAGTGGATAAATAAACAAGATCAAAGTCAAGCAGAGGAATTTTGGAAAGAAGAATTAAAAGGGTTCTATGCACCTACGCCATTAGCAATGGAAAGAAAGGATCAAGGACAAGAGAAGGGCTATGGAGAGTGTGTTTATCAAGTATCTGAGAAACTTACTGAGAAGTTACAAGAGTGGGTACGAAATAGTCGATTAACGTTGAATACGTTAGTACAAGGTGCATGGGCTTATTTGATGAGTAGGTATAGCGGTGACAGTGACGTCGTATTTGGCGTAACTAGCGCTGGACGTCCTACTGATTTAATGGGAGCAGAGAATATGGTGGGGCTATTTATTAACACATTACCTACCAGAATTCGATTAACGGATAATACATCAGTAGTAGATTGGCTTCGTAAAATACAAATGAAAGAAATGGAACGAAGACAGTATGAGTATAATTCGTTGATAGATATTCAAGGCTGGAGTGAGGTTCCGCGAAATAGCTCCTTATTTCATACCTTGTATGTGTTTGAAAATTATCCAATTCAAGGTGAGAGAAATGATGATTTAAGATTACTAGATGTTACAAGCACGGAACAAACAAATTATCCTTTAACACTCATTGTAATGCCCGGTAAGAAAATTACTTTAAAGTTGATGTATGATCGAAGCTATTTTAATGAAGAAACAATAAATCTGATTCAGAATCACTTATTGCAAATATTAATTCAGATGACGAAGAGCCTAGATTCAAAACTATTTGAAATTACTCATTTAACAGAAGAAGAACAGATACAGTTACTAGAGGAATGGAATCATACTCAATTTAATTATTCGGCTGAAGGCATGATTCATACGATGTTTGAGGAGCAAGTTAAAAAAACACCGGAAGCAATCGCGGCTAGTTACGAAAATGAACAAATTACCTATAAAGAGTTGGAGAAGCGTGCAAATCAGCTAGCTCATTATCTACAAAAGCATGGTGTAGGCCCAGAGTCTCTAGTTGGGGTATATATGGAACGTTCATTACAAATGATGATAGCGTTATTAGGTATTCTAAAATCAGGAGCAGCGTATGTTCCACTTGACCCTACTTATCCAGAGAGTCGACTTCGATATATATTAGAGGATGCTGGAATCGAAGTACTAGTGACGGAAGAAAATTCTAAAAATTTGTTTGTATCTGAAAAAATAGAAACGATTTGTATGAATAAAGATTATACTGCAATTGAAAAAGAAGAATCAACCCCATGCATAAGTGGTGTAACAGGAGAAAATTTAGCGTATGTTATGTATACTTCAGGATCTACAGGGAATCCAAAGGGAGTAATGATTGAGCATCATTCAGTAATTAATTATCTAGAATGGATGCAACATAAATATCCGCTTTCTGAAAAGGATGTGGTCTTGCAGAAAACGCCATTCTCATTTGATGTCTCTGTTTGGGAATTGTTTTGGGGCATTCACGTTGGTGCAAGTGTATCTTTCCTACCTCCAGGTGGAGAAAAAGATCCTTCTATTATAGCTGAAGTGATTAAACAACATCAGGTTACTATAGTTCAATTTGTACCTTCGATGTTATCTGTTTTCTTAGACCACTTCAATCATATTGAATTGAACATGAATTGTTCGTCCGTACGCCATGTATTTTCTGGTGGAGAAGAACTAAGTTCAGGGTTGGTTAGACGATTTCAACAGAAATGGAATTATAGTGGACAAGTGAAATTAACCAACTTTTATGGACCAACTGAAGCCACTATTTATGTGAATGCATTTAATATTCAGCCTAATCAAGAATTTGTTTCTATTGGGCAGCCAATACAGAACACGCAATTATATGTATTAGACCAAAATCAACGCTTGCAATCAATAGGAATTGAGGGTGAGTTATATATTGGTGGTGCTGGTTTAGCACGTGGATACTTAAATCGTCCGAATCTTACTGCTGAAAAATTCGTTTCGCATCCATATCGATTTGGGGAACGACTATATCGAACAGGAGATTCAGTAAGATATTTAACTGATGGAAATTTAGAATTTATAGGTAGAATGGACCACCAAGTCAAAATGCGTGGTTTTAGGATTGAATTAGGAGAAATTGAAGCGACTTTAGAAAAATGTTCGTTTATTAAAGAGGCTGTCGTATTAGTTAGAGAAGATCGTCCAGGTGATCAACGATTGGTTGCATATGTAATAAGCGATGGAAATACCGAGGAGTGGAGAGAGTATTTACAAAAACAATTACCGAATCATATGATTCCAGCGCACTTTATAGAGTTAGAACACTTCCCGCTTACTCCAAATGGGAAAATTGACCGAAAGGCCTTGCCAGCACCTGATGAGCAAGCTATTGAAGATTTAAATGTGCTACCTCGGACGCCATCGGAAGAGCTTATTGCCTCGGTTTGGAGTCAAGTATTAGGAACAGAAAATATTGGCATTCAGGATTCCTTCTTTGAACGTGGTGGGCACTCACTACTTGCTACTCAAATTGTCTCTCGATTGCAAGAACTGTTCCAAATTAAAATTCCATTACGTGAACTTTTCAAGCACGATACAGTGGAAGCATTGGCGAAACGAGTGGATCAGTTACGAAAAGAAGATAAAAAACGAGAGGTTGCTCCTCTTGTACCTATGAAACGAGAAGAAGTTATCCCACTTTCCTATGCGCAGAAACGTCTATGGTTTATTGATCAATTAATGCCAAATAGTGCTATGTACAATATCCATGCAGCGTGTCGCTTAACAGGTGAATGGTCAATTGAAGCATTGGAGGTCGGATGGAATCAATTGTTGGAGCGTCATGAATCATTAAGGACGACAATTCTAGAACAAGAGGGTGAACCTTTTCAACAAGTTCAATCTCATGTGTTCAGGCATATTCCTCAAACGAATCTAACAGATCTTTCTTTGGAAGATAGGGAAAGAGAAATGAAACGCCTTATTCAAAACGAGGCGGAGGAACCATTTCATTTTGGACAAGGTCCTCTGATTCGAACACGAATATTGAAAGTGGACAGGGAAGAATGGGTTCTCATTTGTACGATGCATCATATTATTTCAGATGGATGGTCAATGGGAATCTTACTTGAAGAATGGATGGCTTTTTATGAAGGAGCACTAACCGGAAAACCAGTGGAATTGAAGGAGTTATCTATCCAATATGCAGATTTTGTTATGTGGCAGAAGGAATGGCAAAAAGAGGAGAGTTTGAATCAGCATCTTCAATATTGGAAGGAAGAATTATCTGGGGAACTACCGGTTTTACAATTACCGATGGATCGTCCTCGACCTGCAGTTCAAACCCATCGTGGTGCAAGTCAGTCCTTAATAGTGGCGAATTCCTTACAGGAAAAGCTCAAAGATTTAAGTTTGCAAGAAGGATGCACTTTATTTATGACATTGATGGCAGCGTATCAAAGCTTCCTTTCTCGTTATACAGGACAGGACGACATTATAGTTGGAAGCCCCATCGCTAATCGAAATGTGAAAGAGATTGAGGGATTAATAGGATTCTTTGCAAATACGTTAGTTTATCGAGCTGATTTCAGTGGAAATCCGACGTTCCAAGAACTATTGTCGCAGATAAGAAAAAAAGCACTAAAAGCATACGAGTATCAGGACATCCCATTTGAGAAAGTGGTAGAATCCGTAAAACCTGAACGGAATACAAGTCATTCACCAATATTCCAAACTATGTTTACTTTACAGAATACGAAACAAGAGTTTCTTCAGCTATCCGAAAGACAAATGGAACTCATGGAAAGCCATGTTTCTGTTGCCAAATTTGATTTGAGTTTATTTGCTTCTGAGACGGAAGAAGGATTATCACTAACCTTTGAATATAATACTGATTTGTTTAATGATACAACCATTAAACGTATGGTAAATCATTTTGAACATTGGTTAAATCAAATTGCCTCTTATCCAAAATGTTTATTATCAGAATTGAATATGTTATCGAAAGTGGAATATAAGCAACTACTAGAGGAATGGAATGAATCAGCCGTTATAGATATAGAAGATAGTACGATTCATACAATGTTTGAAGAACAAGTGGAAAAAACACCAGAAGCAATTGCAGTAGTGTGCGAAGATGAAGAACTAACATATCGAGAGTTGGACGAACGCTCGAATCAGTTGGCACATTATTTACAAAAAAATGGTGTAACATGCGAAACATTGGTTGGGATTTGCGTTACACGTTCATCCGAGATGATTGTCGGTCTCTTAGGAATTATGAAGGCGGGAGGAGCATATGTCCCAATTGATCCAGCGTATCCGGAAAGTCGACTGCAGTACATTTTAGAAGATGCTCAAATAAAGGTACTGGTGACACAGGAAAAGTTACAACAAAAAATGGTTATACCTACATTCGTTAACGTCATTTGTATTGATCGTAATCGAGCAGAAATAGAACAAGAAGTTACTACGGTATGCACGAGTGAAGTGACGGGTGATAACTTAGCCTATATTATCTATACTTCAGGTTCCACGGGAAATCCAAAGGGAGTAATGATTGAGCACAGGAATACAGTAACAATGATTCATTGGGCGCATCATACGTATTCTCGAAAGGAATTAGCGGGAGTATTAGCTTCAACTTCACTATCTTTTGATTTATCCGTTTTTGAAGTATTTGTTCCCTTAACGATGGGTGGTAAGGTGATTGTCGCTGAAAATGCTCTACATCTAGACAAGTTGTCTACCAAAGGTGTGACTTTGGTTAATACTGTGCCATCGGCAGCAAAGGAACTGGTTCGAGCAAAAACAATTCCTTCTTCAGTAAAGGTAATGAATTTGGCTGGAGAACCGTTACCATATCCGCTTGTTCAAGATTTATACGAGAGAAGTACGATTGAGAAGGTGTTCAACTTATATGGACCGTCTGAAGATACTACGTATTCCACGTATCTGGAATTAGAAAAGGGTGTCATGCATAGGGTACCACCAATTGGTAAACCAATCTTCAATACAGAAGTATATGTATTGAGTGCTGAACAAAAAATGGTTCCAATTGGTGTAGTTGGTGAGTTGTACATTGGTGGATCAGGGTTAGCACGTGGATATTTAAAACGCCCTGACTTAACGAAAAATCGATTTATACCGCATCCGTTTAAAGAAGACGAGCGAGTATACCGGACTGGAGATCTAGTAAGGTATTTGCCGGATGGAAATTTGGAGTATGTTGGACGAATTGATCATCAGGTGAAAATTCGTGGGTTCCGGATTGAACTAGGAGAAATCGAAGCGGTATTACAAAAGCATACATTAGTTAACGAAGCTATTGTGATGGTGCGGGAAGATTATCCTGGCGATCCACGTTTGATTGCCTATGTTGTAGGAGACGGTGATTCTCAAAAGTGGCGTGATTATCTCAAGGACCAACTACCAAATTATATGATTCCATCCTATTTTGTTGGATTAAATGCATTTCCACTCACTCCTAATGGAAAAATTGATAGGAAGGCTTTACCAGCACCAGAGAAGCAGGAGATAGCGAGTTGTTATATTGCTCCTCGTACGTCTACGGAAAAAACAATTGTTTCGATATGGCATGAAGTTTTAGGCATGGAAAACATCGGAATTCAAGATTCGTTTTTTGAAATTGGTGGACATTCATTACTTGCTACGCAAGCTGTTTCCAATCTTAAAGAGGCTTTTGGAATCGAGATACCATTGCATGATTTATTTATGTTTCATACGGTGCAGCAATTGGCAGAACAGATTGATCAATTGCTCGATAACAAAAATCAAGAAATGCAGAATGATAGTAAGGAGAATATAAGCCTTCAAGATTATATTCAAAAAGAAGCAGAAGTGAGTAATGATGAAGAATTACTGGAACTGCTTAAGCAATTAGAAGAGTTATCAGAGGAAGAAGCACAAGGGATATTTGAGAGTAATTTGATTGAGGAAGGGGTAAAAAAATGAGAAGTGATTTACTTGCAAAGCTGAGTTCACTTTCTCCTGAGAAGAGAGCATGGCTTCAGAAGCAAATGCAAAAAAAGGAGAATAAAGAAGCACTCCCGTTGTCTTATGCACAACAACGTTTGTGGTTTATGGACAGATTTAACCCAAACAGTTCTTTATATAATATTCCAACCGTATGGCATCTAAAAGGAAATTGGATACCTGAAGCATTAGAGAAGGGATTCAATCGACTCATTGAACGTCATGAATCATTACGAACTGTTTTTAAAGAAATAGGAGAACAGCCTGTGCAACAAATTGTCGAATTCCTTCCTAGAGCATTACCTGTAAGGGATTACTCTCAACTTCCTCTAGAAGTAAAAGAAAAAGAGGTAGATAGTTTAATTGCGAGAGAAGCGCAAGAACCATTTGATTTAATGAATGGTCCTTTAATTCGTAATCAGCTTGTTCAATTAGAGAAGGATGAATGGTTATTACTGTGTACGATGCATCATATTATTTCTGATGCTTGGTCCATTGGTATATTCATGAATGAATTCCTTGCTTTCTATGAAGAAGAAACGGGCGGAAATCCTGCTAAATTAAGTTCATTATCTATTCAATATGCAGACTTTGCGAAGTGGCAAAAGGGGTGGTTGCAAGGTGATGTGCTAAATCGTCAGCTTACGTATTGGCAGGAAGAATTGTCTGGTGAGCTTCCTATCTTACAACTGCCAGTGGATCGACCTCGACCGGTTAAGCAGACTTACTCTGGGGCTGCGCATCATGTGATTTTTCCTTATAAATTGCTCAGTCAATTGAAGGATATAAGTCGACAAGAAGGATCTACTTTATTTATGACTTTAATGGCCGCATACCAGAGCTTTCTTGCTCGTTATACGGGACAAAAAGATATTCTAGTTGGTAGCCCGATTGCAAATCGGAACCATAAGGGAGTAGAAGGATTAATTGGTTTCTTTGTTAATACGTTGGTTTATCGATCAGATTTGAGTGGCACCCCTACTTTTCGGGAGATTTTGAACCAAACAAAGAAAAAGGCGTTAAAAGCTTACGAATATCAAGATATACCATTTGAAAAAGTGGTAGAAGCTGTGCAACCTGAACGAAGCATGAGTCATTCTCCTATATTTCAGACCATGTTTACGCTACAGAATATAAAACAAGAACGACTAGATTTGCCTGATAGAAGTATTGAAATGGTAGAAAGTAATATGTCTATTGCTAAATTTGATTTGAGCTTAACTGCCTATGAAGTGGAAGAAGGTCTATTCGTCTCATTTGAATACAACACGGATTTATTTGATAGTAGTACCATTGCACGTATGGCAGGACATTTTGAGAACTGGCTAAATGAAATCACGTATCATCCAGATGAATCATATACAAAGCTGTCAATGTTATCGGATACTGAGCAAAAACAACTCCTAGAAGAATGGAATGATACGGACGTAGTTTATGGTCATGATTGTATGATTCATGAGCTATTTGAGCAGCAAGTTGCACGGACACCTGACGCAGTGGCGGTAGTTTATGAGGGTGGAAAGCTAACGTATCAAGAACTAAATGAAAAATCGAATCAATTGGCACATTTTCTACAAAAACGAGGTATCGGACCTGAATCATTGGTTGGTATATGTATTGAACGTTCTCCTGATATGATTATCGGTCTCTTTGGGATTTTGAAGGCAGGTGGGGCTTATGTCCCACTGGACCCAAGTTATCCTGAAAACCGCCTGAGATATATTTTGGAGAATTCACAAATTCAAGTGCTGTTAACAAAAGAGGCACTACAGGACTGGTTACCTAAAGATATTCAAGCAATTTGTTTAGACCGGGATCAAGTGATGATTTCTAAAGAGAGTAATTTAGCTCCGGTAAGTGGAGTAACAGCAAATAACTTGGCCTATATTATATACACTTCGGGTTCGACGGGAAATCCAAAGGGGGTAATGATTGAACATCATTCCGTTATCAACCGCCTACAGTGGATGCAGAAAAAATACCCATTGTCCGAGGAGGATACAATCCTACAAAAGACACCGTTTTCATTTGATGTTTCTGTATGGGAATTATTTTGGTGGTCATTTGTAGGAGCACGTGTTTGTTTACTTCCACCAGGAGGAGAGAAAGATCCTGCGGTGATTGAGGAGTATATTGAACGATATCGCGTGTCCACCATACACTTTGTTCCGTCGATGTTATCTACTTTCTTAGATTATATGGAACTATATAATTCGAAAAGGGATGTATCGTCTTTAATTCAAGTTTTTACTAGTGGAGAAGCGTTAAACACTGAGCATGTTCGCCGGTTTAAGGGGATCTTTTACAATGTTCAGCAAACAAAGTTAATTAACTTGTATGGTCCTACTGAAGCGACTGTGGATGTGACTTATTACGATTGTGATTTAGAAAAAGAAGCAATGATTATTCCGATTGGTCGTCCAATTGATAATACAGAGTTGTATGTGTTAGATCAATATCAACAAGTGGTCCCGATTGGTGTGGCAGGGGAACTTTACCTTGGAGGAGTAGGATTGGCACGTGGCTACTTCAATCGACCGGATTTAACTACTGAACGTTTTATTCCGCATCCTTTTAAGGACGGGGAACGATTATATCGAACGGGTGACTTGGTGAGATATATGAATGATCGTAACTTAGAATATATTGGAAGAATAGATAACCAAGTTAAAATTAGAGGATTCCGAATTGAATTGGGAGAAATTGAAGCAGCTTTACATGATCACTCATCTGTAAAAGAGGCAGTCGTGTTGGTGAAGGAAGAACGACCAGGAGATAAGCAGTTAGTAGCTTATGTAGTGGGTGAAGGGGATGCTGGAGAATGGCGTGAATATCTCAAGAAGCAATTACCACATTATATGGTTCCGGCATACTTTTTCCAAATTGAAGGTATGCCACTCACTCCAAATGGTAAAGTGAATCGGAAAGCATTATTGGAATTAGAAGAACAGTTCATAAGTGAAGATATTACTTCATCACGAACACCAGTGGAGGAGCTCATCGTTTCCGTTTGGAGCCAAGTGTTAGGAATAAAAAATATTAGTGTTCAGGATTCCTTTTTTGAAATCGGTGGTCATTCACTACTAGCTACTCAAGTAGTGTCACGTTTACAGAGAATTTTTCAAATCGAATTACCAGTACGTGAACTATTTGAATATACAACGGTGGAGTCACTGGCAAAGCGATTAGAACAGTTACGTAAAGGAGATAAAAAACGAGAGATTCCGCCACTAATACCAATGAAACGAGGAGAAGCTATTCCACTATCTTATGCCCAACAACGTTTATGGTTTATTGATCAATTTACACCTAATAGTGCCCTTTACAATATGCCAATGGTATGCCGTCTTACAGGGAATTGGCTACTTGAAGCATTGGAAACGGGATGGAATCAACTAATAGAACGTCATGAATCACTGCGGACGGTCTTTCAAGAGGTGAATGGTCAACCCGTACAGCAAATTGAACCGTATGCTTTTCAATCAATTCCGAAAACGGATTTAACTATGCTTTCTTCTGAAGATCAAGAAGAAGAAGTTAAACGTTTAATTCAACAAGAAACAGAAGTACCATTTGATTTAACAGAGGGTCCATTAATCAGGACAAGTATTTTGCACGTGGGAGAGGAAGAATGGATACTCCTTTGTACTCTACATCATATCATTTCAGATGGATGGTCAATGGGAATCCTACTTGAAGAATGGATGGCATTTTATGAGAAAGCAACGGATGGAAAGGTAGCGGAACTTGAACCATTACCGGTTCAATATGCCGACTTTGCTCAGTGGCAAAAAGGATGGTTAAAGGAGGAGGTGCTTGATCAACAACTCCAATATTGGAGGGAAGAATTGTCTGGGGAGCTTCCTGTACTCCAACTTCCTGTGGATCGCCCGCGTCCCGCAATACAAACTCATCACGGGTCGACATACACTATGGTTCTGCCAAGCACGCTACATGATAAATTGAATGAACTTAGTCGAAAAGAAGGGGCTACGCTCTTCATGACGCTTTTAGCTGCATATCAAAGCTTTCTATCTCGTTATACGGGACAAGAAGATATTCTGGTCGGAAGCCCAATTGCGAATCGGAATTATAGAGAAATTGAAGGACTAATTGGTTTCTTCGTTAACACGCTGGTTTATCGAGCTAATTTGAGTGGTAGACCGACATTTCAAGATGTACTGTATCAGGTTCGTCAAAAGGCATTGAAGGCGTATGAATATCAAGATATTCCATTTGAAAAAATTGTAGAAGTTGTGCAACCGGAGCGAAGTACAAGTCATTCGCCAATTTTCCAGACTATGTTCATCTTGCAAAATATGAAACAAGAGTTACCGGTGTTATCTAGTAGAAGTATTGAAATGATAGAAAGCCATAGTCCAATTGCAAAGTTTGATTTAAGTGTAATGGCAGTTGAGACGGAAGAGGGATTACTTTTTACTTTTGAGTACAATAAGGATTTATTCAATGCTACTACTATTGAACGGATGGCAGGACACTTTGAGAAATGGCTACATGAAGTTTCTCATCGCCCACAAAATCCGTTGCATGACCTGAGCATGCTATCAGAAACCGAGCGTACTTTGTTATTAGAAACATGGAATGACACTGTAATGGAAATGTCTCATCAGGGTCTTATTTGCGACAAATTTGAGGAGCAAGTAGCAAGGCGTCCTGATGCGATTGCGATAGTTGATCAAACAAAACAGTGGACTTATGGTGAATTGGATACACAAGCAAATCAGTTGGCAAATGTTTTACAGCGAAAGGGAGTAGCCCCAGAGTCAGTGGTAGGGGTTTATCTTCCGAGATCAGCTGAGCTGATGGTAAGTTTACTAGGCATTTTAAAAGCTGGTGGAGCTTATGTCGTTTTAGATCCGTTGTATCCAAAATCAAGGTTAGAATACATGATTGAAGATGCAGGAATTCAATTTGTAGTGACGGCGGAAGGACAAGACGGACATTTCGCACACGTCGAAATGGTGAGGTTAGAAGAATTAACGGTGGAAAGCGTAATCGCACCTACACGTCAAATAAATCCAGAGAACTTAGCCTATATTGTTTATACCTCTGGTTCTACAGGAAAACCGAAGGGTGTAATGGTTGAATATCGCTCATTAATGAATATGGTTTCTTGGCATCAGGAAGTTTATCATATTTCAGCAGAGGATCGTGCGACTCAGATTGCAGGGGTTGCTTTTGATTCGGCTGTCCAGGAGATCTGGCCGTATCTAACTGCTGGCGCAGCACTCTACTTGTCAACAGAGGAACTGAGAATTAATCCAGAAGCACTAAGGGACTGGCTCATTGATTCACGAATAACAGCTAGCTTTGCACCTACGCCTATTCTGGAAAGGCTCTTGAAATTATCTTGGCCAGATAAAACGGATCTTCGTTTTATCATTACTGGTGGGGATCAATTAACGCAGTACCCATCTAACGATATTCCTTTTGCGGTAATTAATCAGTATGGTCCATCGGAAAATACCGTTGTTACCACAGATTGTTATGTACCTGTAGGAGTGACAACAGGTACGCCATCGATTGGTCGACCGATTGCAAATACAGAAGTTTATGTGTTAGATTCTCATCTTCAGCTAGTACCAATTGGCGTAATTGGAGATCTCTATATTGGAGGGAAGAGTCTTGCACGTGGATATGCTAATCGTCCGGATCTTACAAAGGAAAAATTTATTCCACATCCTTTCAAGTCAGGAGAACGTCTCTATTATACAGGAGACAAAGCAAGTTATCTTTCTGATGGTAATCTCCAGTTCCATGGACGTATAGATGACCAAGTAAAAATTCGTGGTTTCCGGATTGAATTGGGAGAAATAGAAGCTGTTTTGCAGGCACATTCTTCTGTGAAAGAAGCAGTTGTATTGGTACGAGAGGATAATCAAGGTGATAAGAGATTAGTAGCTTATGTAGTTGGTGAAGGAAGTGTCCATGAATGGCGAGAACATCTACAAACACATTTACCAAATTACATGGTTCCAACAAACTTTATTGAGATGGAATTTTTACCACTTACACCGAATGGAAAACTTGATTTGAAGGCATTGCCTATACTTAGTGAACAATCCGCTGAAAATACTGTATACCCAAGAACTCCGCTGGAAGAACTTATCGCTTCAGTGTGGAGTCAAGTGCTAGGAATAGGAGACATTGGTGTTCAGGATTCTTTCTTTGAGCTTGGTGGTCACTCTCTACTTGCTACACAAGTGGTCTCACGCTTACAGGAAGTCTTTCAAATCAAATTGCCAGTACGTGAACTGTTCGAATATTCAACGATCGAGGCATTAGCGAAACGAATGGATCAGTTACGTAAGGGGAATGAAAAACGAGAAATTCCACCATTGGTGCCGATGGAACGTGGAAATAATATTCCACTATCTTATGCCCAACAGCGCTTATGGTTTATTGATCAATTTGCACCTAATAGTGCACTTTATAATATGCCAATGGTATGCCGTCTTACAGGGAATTGGTTACCTGAGGCATTGGAGTTGGGATGGAATCAGTTGATAGAGCGTCATGAATCTTTGCGGACTGTATTTTATGAAGAGGATGGCCATCCTGTGCAGCAGATTCAACCGTACGTTTTCCGTCCGCTTCTGCAAATGGACTTAACTAAGCTTTCATTAGAGGAGCGAGAAAGAAAGTTGGAGCAATGGATTCAAACTGAAGTCGAATCTCCATTTGATTTAGAACAAGGGCCATTATTCCGTGGGAAACTCATAAGAATTTCAGAAGAAGAATGGGTTCTTCTGTGTAATATGCATCATATTATCTCGGATGGGTGGTCGATGGAAATCTTGCTTCAAGAATGGATGGCATTTTATGAGAATGCGATTGGTGAAAAACAAGCAGAGCTGCAACCACTACCAGTTCAATATGCCGATTTTGCTCAGTGGCAAAGAGACTGGTTGAAAGATGAAGTACTATATCAACAGCTTGCATATTGGAAGGAAGAATTATCTGGTGAGTTACCAGTCTTAATGTTGCCAATGGATCGTCCGCGTCCGCCAGTGCAAACCCATCATGGATTAACTCATAATGTTTTGTTGTCACGCTCATTACTGGATAAATTAAACGAACTAAGTCGTCAAGAAGGGGCCACACTTTTCATGACCTTATTGGCATCGTATCAAAGTTTCCTTGCTCGTTATACGGGACAAACGGATATTATTGTTGGTAGCCCAATTGCAAATCGAAATTATCGAGAAATTGAGGGGCTAATTGGTTTCTTTGTCAACACTTTGGTTTATCGAGCTGATTTAAGTAATGCACCGGCATTTCAAGAGTTGTTATCTCAAGTACGGATAAAAGCATTGAAGGCGTATGAGTATCAAGATGTTCCGTTTGAGAAAATTGTAGAGGTTATCCAACCTGAACGAAATACAAGCCATTCTCCGATTTTTCAAACCATGTTTACTTTGCAAAATACGGGACAGAAGCTACCAGAACTACATGGAAGAAATATAGAAGTAATGGAAAGTAATGCTCCGATCGCTAAGTTTGATTTAAGTTTAACTGCTGCAGAAGTGGAAGAGGGTTTATTACTTACTTTTGTTTATAGAACTGATTTATTTGACAGCTTAACTATTGAATCCATGGCTGAACATTTTGGGAACTGGTTGAATGTAATCGTGGAGAATCCTGATAAATCATTAGCTAAGTTGCCTATATTATCAGGATTACAGCAAAAACAGTTGGAGGAGTGGAATAATAATACTGTAGCATATCCACAGGAAAGTACGATTCATCAGCTGTTTGAAGAGCGAGTAAATCGTACACCTGATGCGGTAGCAGTGGTAGATGAAAAACAGCAGTTAACATATCGAGAGCTGAATGAAAAAGCTAATCAATTGGCCCACTATCTTCAGCAATGTGGGATTGGGACTGAATCATTAGTTGGAATTTGCTTTGAGCGTTCAGTTGAGATGATTGTTAGTATTATGGGGATCTGGAAGGCTGGAGCAGCCTATGTTCCATTGGATCCATCATATCCAGAAAGTCGCCTACGATATATTTTGGAGGACACTGGAATTCAAGTATTAGTTACGAACGAGTCATTGGAAGATTGGATACCTAAAGAAATCAAGATAGTTTGTCTAGACAGGGATCAAATAATGATTTCACAAGAAAGCATTCTTTCACCAAAATGTGAAGTAACAGGAGAAGACTTAGCGTATGTTATCTATACTTCAGGATCAACGGGGAATCCAAAGGGTGTCTCGATACAGCATCATTCTGTACTAAACTTGTCGTATGGTTTACAAAAAGAGGTTTTCGAACATGAGATACCATCTAACATGCATGTCGGTTTAAATGCGTCAATTGCCTTTGATGCATCTATCCAGCAATTACAAATGCTGCTTTATGGTTCAAGTTTGTATATTATTCCAAGCGAAGTACGAAGTGATCCGGAGCAGTTTGTAGCTTATATTAGGGAGAACAAGTTAGAAATCTTTGATATAACACCTTCATTGCTTCAATTAATTATAGATGTCGGATTGTTAGAAACGTGCGATGGCGTTCATGTTCCAAGTAAGGTACTGGTTGGTGGTGAAGCAATTATGCCGTCATTATGGGAACAGCTAGTAGAGACTGATAAAATCCAGTTTTATAATGTATATGGTCCTACAGAATGTACGGTTGATGCAACATGCTATCATATCAAGAAAGGTAGTAAGAGAGTAACAATTGGACGTCCATTGCCTAACATCCAAACTTATGTATTAGATAGAAATAGGTTGCCAGTTCCAGTTGGTGTAATGGGGGAACTTTATATCGGAGGAGCAGGTCTAGCAAGGGGGTACTTGAATCGTCCAGAGTTAACATCCGAACGATTTATTTCTCATCCATTCAAAGAAGGCGAGAGGTTATATAGAACAGGTGATCTAGTGAGATATCTTCCTGATGGTAATATAGACTACTTAGGAAGAATGGATAATCAAGTGAAGATTAGAGGATTTCGAATTGAACTTGGAGAGATTGAGTCGACTTTACAAGAGCATGACTTAGTAAAAGAGGCAGTTGTAATGGTTAGGGAAAATCAGTCGGGAGATAAGAGGCTGGTAGCTTATGTAGTGGGCGAAGGCAGTTTAGAAGAATGGCGAGAGTATCTTAAAACAAAACTGCCAATCCATATGATACCTTCCTACTTTGTCGAAATGAAAGAATTACCGCTAACCATAAATGGAAAGATTGATCGGAAATCGTTACCTATACCAGATTATCAAGGAACACAAGAAGGATACGTGGCCCCAAGAAATGAACGTGAACATAAGCTTTCTATCATTTGGGAACGTGTGCTAGGTTCAAAACGTATTGGTATGAATGATAACTTCTTTGAAATTGGTGGAGATTCAATTCTTAGCATTCAGATTGTCTCGCGCGCGAAGCAAGTTGGTTTACAATTGACACCAAAACAAATATTTGAACACCAAACAATTGCTGAGTTGGCGCAAGTAGTCAAAGAAGAACAAGGTGTACAAGCTGAACAGGGAATTATAACTGGAGAGACGATACTTACACCTATTCAGCAAAGGTTTTTTGCACAAAATCATCCTAACCCACATCATTGGAATCAATCCATGTTCTTTAGAACGAAAGAGAAATTGGACATAGGATCACTGGAAAAGGCGGCAGGTAACCTTCTACTTCATCATGATGCTCTGCGTTTAAGATATGAACGTTTACCTAATGGGGTTTGGAAACAGTGGAATGAAGGAATAGAAGAACAATTGATGCTTACTGTCATTTCATTAGACGAAGTGCCGGAAGCTGATTGGCATCAGGTTATTCAAAAAGAGATTAATATTGCACAAGAAAGTTTGAATTTACATGATGGTCCGCTAATGAGAATGGTGTATTTTGATGAAGGTGAGCACGCTGGCCGATTATTTTGGACAATTCATCATTTAGCCGTGGATGGTGTTTCTTGGCGAATTTTATTGGAAGATTTGCAAACAGCATATACGCAAGTAGTCCAAGGGCAGAAAATTCAATTACCTATGAAGAGTACATCTTTTAAAGAATGGTCGGAGAAATTACATCATTACGCTGAAACTGGCCTATCAAAAGAAGTGCTACATTACTGGGAGGAGCAGGCTGAACAAGACGTAGTTAAATTGCCGGTAGATGGTACTATAAGTAATCCAGTAAGCGCAGTAACTGAGGAAATTACTGTGGTGTTAAATGAGAATGAGACCCGTATGTTATTGCAAGAGACTTTAAGCACTCACCGTGTCCAAATCAATGAAGTATTATTAGCAGCATTAGTACAAGCTACGGCAGCATGTACGGGGCAGCCGATATTGAGCGTAGATTTAGAGGGACATGGTCGAGAAGAGATTATTGAAGATGTTGATTTATCGAGAACTGTGGGATGGTTTACAAGTATTTACCCAGTTCATTTAAATATTACTAGTGCTAATACGCCAATTGAAGCATTAAAAGCAGTTAAAGAACAAGTTCGCAAAATTCCTAATAAGGGTGTTGATTATGGGGTGTTGCGTTACATGAACGCAACAATGTGTGAGCAATTAAGCTCCCAATATACACCGTCTATTAGTTTTAACTATCTTGGACAATTTGACCAAATGTTTTCTAGCGATGCAATGTTTATTCCGGAGAACGAATTTAAGCGTTTAGATCATGCTGCCGGTTCCAAGCGATCGCATGTAATTGATGTAATTGGGGTTGTAACGGATGGAAAACTTCAATTCACTTGGGTATACAATGTTGGACAATTTGCCAAATCAACGATTCAAAGTATTGCACAGAATATGCTATATCAACTGAGTACATTGATTCAATTTTCAGATAGAGAATCTGCACTGACCATTTCGGATTTTGCAATGGCTAATCTTAGCCAAGAAGGTTTGACAAATGTACTAAACAAAATGCATCGCGGAAAGAACAATCAGATTACTGATTTATATCCACTATCACCTTTGCAAGAAGGTATGATTTTCCACACATTGCATGACCAAGGGGATGAACATGTTGCACCGTATATAGTGCAATTGAGTTTTATGATTCGAGGAAAAATGAATATTCCTACATTTGAGCAGGCGTGGAAATCTGTAATTCAGCGGCATGAAATTTTTCGTACAGCATTTGTATGGGACGAAATTGAAGAACCTGTACAAGTGGTGTATGAAAATATCCCATTTAAAGTGAATAAAGAAGACTGGCGTACAATGACAAGTGAAGAGATAGAGGAAAAAAGAAAAGTCTTTTTGGCATTAGATCGAAAACAAGCCTTCCAATTTGATGAAGCACCATTGATGCGGGTAACAGTCATTCAAGAAGGTGAGGAAGAATATCGGATTGTTTGGACCCATCACCATATTTTACTGGATGGATGGAGTTTACCATTAGTATTTAATGAATTACTTACAGTCTATCAGAAGAGAATGAATGGAGAAGCTGTGAAGTTACCTAAGTCCTCACCATATAAGAAATATATCCAATGGTTAAGAGAGCAAGATAAGGAGCAGGCGGAACAATTCTGGAGAGAGAAGCTAAAAGGTTTTACTGCGCCAACTTTGCTGGGCTTAGAAAGTAAAGAGGAAGAAAAAGGTTACACAGAGAAGGTTACGTATTTATCAGAAGAGCAGACTCAAGCGTTACAAGGATGGGCGAAACGCAATAAACTTACTTTGAGTACAGTAATTCAAGGTGCATGGGCATATCTCATGAGCCGATATAGTGGAGAAAATGACATTGTTTTTGGTGTAACAAGCTCAGGGCGTTCTACGGAGATTATTGATGTTGAAAACATCGTAGGTCCTTTCATTACAACGTCACCGACGCGAATTCAATTGATGGATGATATAAAATTAATAGATTGGTTGCAGAAGATACAAGAGGAAGAGATAGAAAGAAGACAATATGAGTATGCTTCTTTGACAGAGATTCAGGGGTGGAGTGAAGTTCCTAGAGGAATACCGCTGTTCAATAGTTTATATGTGTTTGAAAATTATCCAGTGAAAGAGGAGTCTTCAGAAAATCTGGAAATTGGTGAATTGGAAGGGGTAGAACAAACCCACTACCCATTAGGGTTAGCTGTAGTTCCAGGAATCCAGTTATCGTTAAAGTTAATGTATGACCGTAGTAAGTTTAATAGAGTAACCATTGAACGAATGCTGGGTCATTTACACAAAGTGTTAATGCAAATGCTCAAAAACATTGATCAAAATCTATCGGAGCTAGTATATATTACGGAAGCTGAACAAAGAAAGCTATTGGAAGAATGGAATAATAATACTATATCCTATCCACGTGAGAATGCAATCCATCAACTATTCGAAGAGCAAGTAAATCGTACGCCTGACGCGTTGGCAGTGGTAGATGAAAAACAGCAACTAACATATCGAGAGCTGAATGAAAGAGCTAACCAATTAGCCCATCATTTACAGAAATGTGGAATTGGGACAGAGTCATTAGTTGGCCTTTGCTTTGAGCGTTCAGTTGAGATGGTTGTTGGTCTCATGGGAATTTGGAAGGCCGGAGCAGCCTATGTTCCATTAGATCCATCGAATCCGGAAAGCCGCCTACAATATATTTTAGAAGACACAGGAATTAAAGTGTTAGTTACAAATGAAGTATTACTAGGCTGGATTCCTAAAGACATTAAGACAGTTTGCCTAGATAGGGACCAAGCAATGCTTTCTCAAGAAAGCAAACTTTCACCAATATGTGAGGTAACAGGGGAAAACTTAGCGTATGTTATCTACACTTCTGGTTCGACAGGGAATCCAAAGGGAGCTTTAGTACAGCACCATTCTGTAATAAACCTATCATATGGTTTACAAAAAGAAGTTTTCTCACATGAGATACCTAGTAATATGCGCGTTGGTTTGAATGCATCAATTGCCTTTGATGTATCTATTCAGCAATTACAAATGCTGCTTTATGGTTCAAGTTTATATATTATTCCAAGTGAAGTTCGCACTAATCCAGAACAATTTGTGTCCTATATTAGGGAGAATAAATTGGAAATGTTTGATATGACACCTTCATTACTTGAATTACTAATAGATGGAGGATTGCTAGAAATAAGTGCTGATGTTCATGTACCAAGCAAGATATTGGTCGGTGGTGAAGCAATCATGCCGTCATTATGGGAACAGCTAGTAGAGACTGAAAAGATTGATTTTTATAACGTATACGGTCCTACAGAATGTACGGTTGATGCAACATGCTATCATATCAAAAAAGATAGTAAGAGAGTAACAATTGGACGTCCGTTGCCAAACGTTCAAACTTATGTATTGGATAAAAATTTGTTACCTGTTCCAGTTGGTGTAACAGGTGAGCTATATATTGGGGGTGCAGGTATAGCGAGAGAATACTTGAATCGCCCAGAATTAACAGCAGAGCGATTCATCTGTCATCCATTTAATGAAGAAGAGCGTTTATATCGTACGGGAGATTTGGTTCGTTATTTACCTGATGGTAATTTAGATTACTTGAGAAGAATTGATAATCAAGTGAAAATTAGGGGCTTTCGTATTGAACTTGAAGAGATTGAAGCGAGTATAGAGAGGCATCCATTGGTAAAAGAAGCAGTAGTTTTGGCAACAGAGGATAAATTAGGAGAGCAGAGATTGGTTGCTTATGTAGTTGGAGATGGTAGTATGCATGAGTGGCGTGAGTATCTCAAGACACAAGTACCAAATTATATGGTTCCCGCACACTTTATTAAGGTAGACGAGATTCCTCTTACAACGAATGGCAAAGTTGATCGAAAGGCATTGAACAATTTAACTATTCATAGAGAAAATAACTTCTCTACACCAATCATTCCAAGGGATGAAATTGAATATCAGTTGATTAAAATCTGGCAGGATGTGTTACAGATAGAAGATGTCTATGTAAATGATGATTTCTTTAATAGAGGAGGACACTCTCTCCTTGTAATTAAATTAGTTTCAAAAATTAGGGAGAAGTTTGGAAAAGAGATTAAGGTTTCAACATTGATTAAGAATCCAACATTGGAAGGAATCGCATGCCTTATTCGTGATAAGCATGATATGACGAAATCAGTAGCAGCGCTAGTTCCACTACAAGAATCAGAAAAAAGCCCTTTCTTCTGTGTTCATCCGTTTATGGGGAATGTATTCTGTTATATTCAACTAGCAAGATTACTTAAGAACCATTGTTCATTTTATGGTTTACAGAATCCTCTTATAGAAAAGGAAGAAATTGATGAATTGACCTTGCCGGAACTAATTCAACTTTACATTGAAGAAATCAAACGTGTTCAGCCAGAAGGCCCATATCGTCTTGGAGGATGGTCTTTAGGCGGTGCAATTGCTTATGAAATCGCAACTGTGCTAAAGAATCAAGGTGAGGAAGTTGAGTTGTTGATACTAATGGATACTAAAGTACCTTCAGAGCAAGATCGTAAAACAAGGGAGGATATGCTCTCATATATATCTGAACATTTCATTCCTAGAGATCTTACTGAGCAGGAAGAAGGGCTCGTTCATAAGCAAGATATGCTTGTGGAGCGATTAATTATGGAAGGAGTACTCCCGCCTGATGCAAATCTTATGAATTTGAAGCAAGTTATCAATGCTCATAGGAAATGCCTGAACTTAATGGCAGAGGATGATTTGATACCATACTTTGGAGAAGTTATCTACTTTAGTGCTGAGGAAGGAAAAGAGTTGTTTACAGATTGGGGACCTTTATTAAAAGGAAGAGTAAATAGGTATTCAGTCCCTGGATCACATGAGGAAATAGTAGACTTCCCCGCAGTTGAAAAGATAGCTAAGTACCTATTAAATGAATTTGAAGGGATAAAAGAAACATCCCTTTCATTAACTGAAAAGTAGAGAGTGCAAAAGATGCAACGCTATGAATGAAAAGGGGAGACCAATAACTGCAAATAAAGTGTAGGCAATAATGAATATATCAAGAGTATTAATTTTTAAGAGGATAATGGAAAATTTACTTGATAGAGACATAGAAACCTATATGAGTTGCTCATAGAATGATGTAAATCCTCTCTATTTTTTGTAATAGAAACTAATGCTTTGATGATATTATTGAGGAAAGGTGCATATTTTCATTGATATGTAAATATGCACCTTTTCTATTGTATTTGCAATTTAATAAAGTTAATTTGAATTTATGTAACGCACATATATGAAGCCATCTTTTTAAAAAGGAAGTGATTTATCATACACATTCAAGCTGTGAAAATACCAAAGAATATTGAAAGTCATTTGTTTAAGCAACTTAGTAACTTGGTTTCAAATGAGAAGAAAGAACGAATGAAGCGTTTATTAAACTCATGTGACGTTAATAGGACCCTGATAGGGGATTTACTAATCCGATCTCTAATCTGCCAAAAGTATAAAATTAATAATGAAGAAATTAGATTTAAATATAATGAGTATGGAAAACCTTTTGTTGAAAATTTTTCTGACTTTCATTTTAATCTGTCACATTCAGGAGAATGGGTGGTTTGTACTACTGCTAATTTTAATGTGGGTATTGATATAGAAAAGATTTCAGAGATAGAGGCTCTTAAATTAGCAAAAGAATTTTTTTCAGCGGATGAATTTTATGATATATCTAATATGAATTCTGATGAACAAATTAATTGTTTTTTTGATTTATGGACATTAAAAGAAAGC